>NZ_FNWL01000002.1:0-168607 GCF_900108095.1 Natronorubrum sediminis | reverse complement strand
GACAACGGCGACGACGCTGACAACGGCGACGACGCTGACAACGGTGAAGAGGATGAGGAAGGGCTCGCTCTCCTCGAGACTGCCCTCGCCTTCGGTGTCCTCGCATAATTCGGTAGCGTAACCCGAGAACCACACACAATTCGCCACGTTGTTTTTTTTGCCTCGCCCCTCGCGAACATCGGTGGAATTACAGCGAGGACTCGATGGTCATACTGACACGGACGTTCACCGTAGTGCCAGCGACTACTAACGGAGTAGATTGCTCTTCGAAGTGGTCTAACGGTGGTCTGGCAGTGGCTATTTTCATTCCGAGCCGATTGACATCGCATCTACCACCAATCCGACGGAAATGATATCTATTTCACCACTGTTGGCAATTACTACAACGGGTATACGATATCGAGAACGCTTTCACACGAGTAATTTCGAAGACAGGCCGGGTCTGATTCAATCGCGCGATATGAGTGTATCCCATATGTAAATTCGGTGATGAACAATTACTGTCTCGATAGCGTTCTCCGATCAACGACGGTGAATCTTTTCACTGGATCTTACTGATCCCAATTCCGTGTATACATCGAAACCATTCTTCGGTTTAATACTGGAATCCCCTGACCACTCATCCGGGCAACACGGCGTTGGAACCGCTCGAAACCGCCGAACTAAGCATGTGGGAAGTGCGTATCGCACGAGCCGTGCGTGTAGATCGGTGTGACAAATATACCTCGAGCGGTCCACGCGTACGTGGTGCCCGATCAATAAATCATGAAACGCGCAATCGCGATGCTACTGACGTTCGCAATGGTCGGCAGCCTCATGTTCATGGGGTTCGCCGGAACAGCAGCCGCACAGGACGTAGATGTTGACATCGGCGGAGACGGCGGGGATGGTGGACATGCGGGTAACTACGCCGAAGTGAACCAACAGAACAACAACGCTCAGATCGGTATCTCTGAAGCCACCGCCACGAGCGGTGGAGCCGACGACACTAACGAGAAACCGTACAACAACAATGACGAGGCTGCTGACAGCACGTCAGCTACGTCGTCCGTTGACCAAACCCAGGACGTGACGCAGTCCAACGATGCCAGTGTGGACCAGAACGCTGAAGCTGGTGACGGCGGCGACGGCGGTGCCGTCAATGTCGAACTCGGCCTCCTCGGCGTTCTATAACAGCAGTAACGAGTCACATCAACCCCGTTAACTCGGTATATTTTTTGAGTCAACACAGATAGCCGCCGGCTCACCGGCGGAACCGAACGCCACTCGAGACCTTACGATCCGTCGAGTTTAGCTTATTGTCCCTGTGACTGTCCCGTAGACCAAAAGCTGATGTCGCTGTTCGCTCACTCGAGTTGGGACCGACTTACTGTCGAAACGATCCCCGCAACTAAACGTTCCCGTTGACGTCGACCGAGCCAACGGAAGCCAAATGATGGTGCTCCGCTGCTCACAAACACTATGAATCGACGACCGACGATCGGAGTCGTGATCGGACTCGCAGTCGTGGCGATCATCGTCGCGGGTGCGGCGGGGATCGCAGTTCCGGACAACCCCTCGAGCGACGCGGCAGAAAACAGTTCAGAACCGATGACAGACGCAACATTTCCCTGGGGGAACGTAACGGCCGACGAAACTGCCGACGGAACGCACGTCGAGGTGGCGGCTGAGACCGACGCCGGCGTCTCGTTTTCGGTGACGACCGCGTCCGACGCAGCTGACGACTACTCGGCGGAGGAACTCGAGACCGACTCCGAGACGGACGTCGAGACGCTCTCGTGGGGGACGGTGATCCACACGACCGATTCTGAAACCGGTGTGACGGACGTCGAGGTGATCGTCGACGCCGAAGATAACGTCTCGGTGTCCGTCTCGTCGGAGTCAGACGGCGACGTGTACTCGGAGTCGACGTCAATCGTTCAATCGACCGGTGAGGACGGCGAAGACGGCGAAGATGGCGACGCAGGTAACGGCGGTGATGGCGGCGACGGTGGCGACGCGAGTTCGAACGTGAGCATCAGCCAGTCGACCGAATCGACGACGAGCACCTCGAGTGGAGACGGCGTCTCGATCGATATCGACGCGGACGACGGCTAACCGATCGGTTACAACCGGCCGGTTCCCGCCGGAGGGGGGTTCGATTACGACCCACCTCGAGCCTCGGTCCCAGTCACCGACTATCGGTTGTCTCCGTCCTTCAGGCCCTAATCGTCCAGTATCTTCTGTTCCGCACACCGGGCAACCTCGCGATTGGGAGCGTGGTCTCTCGGACCACCGCCAGCGCGTCGTCGTACTCAGCACTCACGTCGTAAATCTCACCATTCGCGTCGCTGGCGACCTCGTACGATTCGCCCTCGAGTTCAATTTCGACCGTTTCGAACACCGCGATTACGGTCTAACGAGGGGGCGACTCTCCACTTTACGCTCATTCCCAATTTTCACCAGCATCCAAATCGTTCGAGACTTCAATTATACCGCGATTCCGACTGTCGTCCCACCCGTTTCTCGAGCGAGTTCGTCGGTTCGAGATGGAACGACCCCGGAATCCGACTGGTTTGCCACAGCATACTTTCACGCCGTATGAGTTCGGTTAGAAATCCGTGAAACTAACCCTCTATATCGATGCTTGGCACAATACTCCGAAAATGGAACCGTAAGTGTGCTTCAAGGTGCTACCATAATCACAACTGGATTTCAACTGGCGTTACCGTTCTGTTTGGTCGACATACTGTCGGCGAAAAGAGTTCTGTCTCTGGATAACAAAGAGTTGGTGTACTGTTCGCAGTTCTTGTATGGCAAGTGACGAAGATCACGACCCTAGTGGTGTCGAACGAAGAACGTATCTACGAGGAATCACCGCGGCTGGCGCGGCCAGTGCAGTCGGGTTGGGTGGGCTCTCAGCAGTGTCTGGATCTACGCAACAAGAAGCTCCCCAACAGAATCAGCCGCCCATCACCGCCGAATTCTGTGGGACGTTCGTCCCCGGTCCGCAGGTCCGACAGTGTATCGCGTGCGTCGAAGCGCAAGAGGACTGCGACGAGGTCAGCCCGCTGTTCCCGCTGTTCACGGACCTCACCGGACAGTGTTTCACGCCCGACGAGATCCCCGAGGGTGCTGACTACGTCACGCTCAAGGCAGGACAGTTCTGTTACGTCGCACCCGTCGAGGAGGGCGTGACTACGTTCTGTCTGCCGCCGGGTTCGCCCGACATCAGCAACGCGACGTTCTACGAGTGCGATTCCGACGACCCACAACCCGCGCTGATGGACTTTAAGGTGACCTGCGATGAGATCACCGTCACCACGATGAACATCGACGACGGGACTGAGCTGACCGCGGAGGTGACGTTCCTGGACGCCGATGGCGAGGAGTCGACACAGACGTTCACGGCAACCGTTCAGAACAACACCGCGACGTTCACGCTGCCCGGAGATCTCAACCCGACTCGCTTCATCCTCACGCTGAACGACCTCGTGCTCGACGATCAGCATGTCGTCGCCCAAGACGCGCCGTGTACCCCCGAACCGCCGGACCCACCGGAGCCGGAGGATCCACGGATCGAGGCCCTCGAGGTTACCTGCGACGCGATCACGATCACGACGACGGACATCCCCGTGGGAGAGACCATCTTTGCGCAGGTGACTTTCGTCGGAGACATCGTCGAGACGTACAACGTACCCGTCGGCGCGGACGGCGTCGCAGTAGTTCCGTTGCCCGGCGACCTCGATCCTTCGTTCCTCCAGATCGTCTACGACGGCGACATTCTGTTCAACGCGAACGTGCAGGCGATCGACGCGCCGTGTGCGGAGGTGCCACCGGAACCACCGAAGCCACCGAAGCCACCGAAGAAAAAGAAGAAGGGTAAGAAGAAAGACAAGAAGAAGGACAAAGAGAAACTCGAGCGGAAAAAGCGCGCTTACGAGAAGAAAAAACGCGAGTGCGAGAAAACCAAAAAGAAACACGAGAAAGGGCGGGTAGACGAGAAGAAACTCGAGCAGAAAAGAGACGCCTACGAGAAGAAAAAGCGTGAGTACGAGAAATTGAAGTGTGAGTGAACGACTAATTTCCTAATCCCCCTTCTGGAAGTTTCGACACTCTTTACCGACGAATAGTAGCCTTTGAACGCCTGAAAACACTCGGGACGTGAGTACTCACTCACGGCCCAGATTGGCTCACGACGACTCAGTATTCTGTTGAGTACGCCCGTTCAGCACGCCGTAGCACCTCTCGTATCGGACAGTTTGTTTTTGCTGCGACAGCCGCCGCGTCGTCGTACTCAGCACTGACGTCGTAAACCTCCCCATCCTCATCGCTGGCGATCTTTACCGCAACCTCGTACGCCTCGCCCTCGAGGTCTACCTCCACCGTTTCGAACTCCCGATTCGCGATCCATCGATGTGTCGCCCCGGCATCCCGAACGCCGAGTGTGCCCGTCTCTTCGGCCAGCGCTCGAGCCACCCGCTGTCGGTCCGCAGGCTTGCAGATGACCTTCACGAGGTGGCCGGGACGGGACTTCTTCATCGTCGCGGGGAGGATCGAAACGTCTCGCGCGCCCGCGTCCGCGAGCGTTTCCTGTAACCCGCCGAGGACCTCCGGTGTCGCGTCGTCGAGGTTCGTCTCGAGGACGGCGATATCGTCCTTCTCGAGGCCGCCACGTGCTCCGTCGTCGCCGACGAGCACGCGAAGGACGTTCGGGTGCGGGTCGAGGTCGTAGCCACCCGCGCCGTAACCGGTACCCTCGAGGTCGAGCGTCGGCAGCGACTCGATGCCGTCTGCAAGGTGAGCCAGAATCGCCGCACCGGTGGGCGTCAGGAGTTCGGTATCGACGGGGCCACCCCGAAGCGACCACTCAGCCCGTTGGGCGAGTTCGACGACCGCGGGGGTGGGGACGGGGTACTCGCCGTGGCTCATCGACACGGAGCCACCGCCCGTCGCGAGCGGCGTGGTCACGATTCGTTCGATCTCGAGGTCGTGTACCAACAGGGCCGCACCGACGATGTCCGCGATGGCGTCGTCGGCCCCGACCTCGTGGAAGTGAATCTCTTCGAGTGACTCCCCGTGGACACTGGCCTCGGCTTCGCCGAGAAGTTCGAAAATCGCGAGCGCGTCGGCCTCGACTGCCGGCTCGAGGTCCATCGCTTCGACGATTTCGCGGACCTCGAGATAGCTTCGGTGGGGACCGTGTCCCTCGGCGTGCGTGTGGCTGTGGTCGTCGGAATGGCTGTGTTCGTGGGAATGGTCGTGATCGTCAGCGTCACCGTGTTCGTGATCGTGACCGTTGTCGTGCTCGTGAGAGTGATCGTGACTATCCCCGTCACCGTGTTCGTGGGAGTGGTCGTCTTCACTCCCGTCGTCGGCCGTTTCGTCTCGATCTGTCAGGTAGACACCGACCGTCGTCGAGGAAATCCCGGATTTGACGGTCTCGCCGATTCGGTATTCGACCTCGAGTGCGTCGGTGACGGGTTCTAAGGCGTCGGGGTCCGCGCCGGCATCGAGCAAGGCGGCGAGGATCATGTCACCGCTTGCGCCCATGCGCCCATTGAACGCGAGCGTTTTCATAGATAAACGGCTGTGAGGCACGGCTAAAAAGCCATCTTCTCAGCGCCACCGTCTCGCTCGAGATCGAGGGGTTGGAGATGTGTCGGTACCCCCAAAACCGACCGATGCCGGTACAGCTATGTATGTACCTGTGGGAGTTATCCATGGTAGCATTTAGCACAGGAAATGACTTGGGCTAGCAAAAAAACTATCCGCGCACGAGGCGGAGACACAGACAAGGCCGTCCATCCCGAATCATGAACGAAGTTCAACTGGAGGTTGCGAAGGCATACCCGAACGACTCGGGTCGTGGTATCGCCCGACTCGACCCGGACACGCTGTTACATCTGAAGCTCAGTCCGGGCGACATCATCGAAATTGAAGGTGCAGATACGACCGCCGCGAAGGTGTGGCGGGCAGACCGGCAGGACTGGAATACGGACACCGTCCGTATCGACGGGTTCACCCGCCAGAACGCCGACGTAGGGATCGGCGAGCGTGTGACGATCCGAAAAGCCGAGGCGACGAAGGCTGACAAGCTCACTCTCGCCCCACCCGAGGAGGCGTCGGTGCAGTTTGGCTCCGACGCAGCCGGCATGGTCAAACGACAGATCCTCAAGCGGCCGGTCGTCGGCCGCGACATCGTCCCGGTTATGTCCTCGACGAACCATCCATTCATGCGGTCGCCCGGACAGGCGATTCCGCTCATCGCCGTCGAGACGGAGCCGGAGGGTGTCGTCTTGATCACCGAAGACACCGACGTGGAACTCCGGGAAGAGCCGATCAGCGGCTTCGAGAAGACCGGAGGCGGGATCACCTACGAAGACATCGGCGGGCTCCAAAACGAGATTCAACGGGTCCGCGAGATGGTCGAACTGCCGATGAAACACCCCCAGATCTTCAAGAAACTGGGGATCGAGCCCCCACAGGGCGTCTTGCTTCACGGCCCACCCGGCACCGGGAAGACTCTGCTCGCGAAGGCCGTCGCCAACGAGACCTCCGCGAGTTTCTTCTCCATCGCCGGGCCGGAGATCATCTCCAAGTACTACGGCGAGTCCGAACAACAACTCAGGGAAATCTTCGAAGATGCAAGCGAGGAGTCGCCCGCGATCATCTTCATCGACGAACTGGACTCGATCGCACCGAAACGCGAGGACGTCACCGGCGAGGTCGAACGCCGTGTCGTCGCCCAGTTGTTGACGATGATGGACGGCCTCGAGGCTCGAGGTCAGGTCATCGTCATCGCGGCCACGAACCGCGTCGATTCGGTCGATCCCGCCCTTAGACGGCCCGGCCGATTCGACCGCGAGATCGAAATCGGCGTGCCTGACGAGGTCGGCCGCGAGGAGATCCTGCAGATCCACACCCGCGGCATGCCCCTTTCGGACGACGTCAGCCTCGGTCATCTGGCCGACGAGACCCACGGCTTCGTCGGCGCGGACATCGAGAGCCTGACGAAAGAGGCCGCGATGAAAGCCTTGCGCCGATACTTGCCGGAGATCGATTTGGACGAGGAGGACATCCCGCCGAGCCTGATCGACCGGATGATCGTCAAGCGCGAGGACTTCCGAGGCGCACTCAACGAGGTCGAACCCTCGGCGATGCGGGAGGTGCTCGTCGAACTACCGAAAATCTCCTGGGACGACGTCGGCGGTCTCCACTCCGCGAAAGAGCAAGTTCAGGAGTCCGTCGAGTGGCCACTGAACAACCCCGATCGATTCGATCGGCTCGGAATCGATCCGCCGGCTGGCGTCTTGCTCTATGGGCCACCCGGAACCGGGAAGACGCTCATGGCAAAAGCCGTGGCCAACGAGACGAACGCGAACTTCATCTCGGTCCGTGGACCACAGTTGCTCTCGAAGTGGGTCGGCGAATCGGAGAAGGCCATCCGGCAGACCTTCCGCAAGGCGCGCCAGGTCTCCCCGACGGTGATCTTCTTCGACGAACTCGACGCCCTCGCACCCGGGCGGGGCGGCGAAGTCGGCTCGAACGTCTCCGAGCGCGTCGTCAACCAACTCCTCACCGAACTCGACGGCCTCGAGGAAATGGAGAACGTGATGGTCATCGGCGCGACCAACCGACCCGACATGATCGATCCCGCACTCCTGCGCTCGGGCCGGTTCGATCGCCTCGTCATGATCGGCGAACCCGACATCGACGGGCGCGAGCGAATCCTCGAGATCCACACCGAGGACACGCCCCTCGCGGCGGACGTGACGCTGCGTGAAATCGCAGAGATCACTGACGGCTACGTCGGCAGCGACCTCGAGTCGATCGCTCGCGAGTCGGCGATCGAAGCCCTCCGAGAGGACCACGAGGCCGACATCGTCGAGATGCGCCACTTCCGACAGGCGATGGAGAACGTTCGGCCGACGATCACCGACGACATCCTCGAGTACTACGAGCAGATCGAAGAGGAGTTCCAGGGCGGCGGTTCGGGCGGTCCCGGGCCGACGGGCCGACGCGGCAGCCGAATCGGCTTCCAGTAACCGGCTTCGGTCGGTTTCGAAATCGGTCGCGTTTTCCAACTGATTCGATTCCTACACTGCGGTCGTCTGGTCGCCACTGTGAAGTTCTCCGTTCATCGCTGATTCCCGCCGACCGTCACCAAATCTCCCCGTTCGTCGTCGATTCACGTGTTCCGTTCGTTGTGCGACTTTGGGTTCCATAAATCGGTGTATCACGATCAATCGTGCATATCTATGTCAGATAAAAGTGGTTTTCATAGAGTTAAGAATGCCTCTTGCTCACTCCGAAGGTCAACTAAACAGTTGATGCAGGGGTTTCGATGTGAAACAACCGAAGGTGCTGTGCTGAACTCGTTCTCTGTACTGATTACTCGTCAGAGTGTAGCAAAGACGGTATGCAAACTGTTCTATGATGGCCTGATAGCTGGCTTACATCAGGGTTCGATGACCAATTTCCCAAGGTAGCTGTCGTTCATCACGTCCACCTGTGCCTGCCCGGCGTCCTCGAGGTCGTACGTCCGCGCGAGTTCGATCGAGAGCGCGTCGCTCGCCATGAGGTGGGCGACGCCGCCCAGCGGGACGCGCAAGTCGGGGGTGTTGAACATGCTCATGAACTGGTAGCTGACGTCCTTCGAACGGGCCGCACCGTCGTTCGTGAAGCCGGGGTCGGGGCTGTTCTCACCGATCCCGACGACGCGACAGCCGGTCGCAGCGACGTCCGCGTCGAACTGGAGATAGTCGTCCAGTCGGTGGTCGAGAATCGCGTCGACGCCGCCGTCGCTTTCCTCGAGAACGGCCTCAGCTAAATCGTCTCGGCCGTAGTCGAGGACGGTCTCCGCGCCGAGGGAGGCGAGGTCGTCGTGGTATGCCTCGGAAGCGGTCGTAATCACTCGAGCGCTGACCGCGTCGGCGATCTGGACGGCGGTGTGTCCGACGCCGCCGGAGCCCCCGTGGACGAGACAGTACTCGGCCGGGTCGAGGTCCGCGTGGTCGATGAGCGCCCGCCAGGCGGTGACGGCGACGACGCCGGCGGCACCCGCTTCGGTCAGATCGGCGTCGTCGGGAAGGTGGACGACACGGTCGGTCGGAATCGTCGCGTACTCGGCGTACGCTCCCTGTGAGCCCCCGTTTCCGATTCCGGTGCCGAAGACGCGGTCGCCCTCCTCGAACCCCTCGACGTTCTCGCCGACCTCGGCCACGACGCCCGAAACGTCGACGCCGGGCGTGAACGGAACTGCGACTGGCTCGTACGACCCGTCTCGGAAGTAGGTATCGACGGGGTTGACCCCGGCCGCGGCGACCTCGAGGAGGAGTTCGTCCTCGTCGGGCGTCGGTCGCTCGATGTCTTCGACCTGCAGTACGTCGGCGTCGCCGTGTTCGTGAAGACGGACAGCGCGCATATCGTGTAAAACAATCCGCCAGGGCAGTATAAACGTGCACTCTCCCCGGTCAGTCGTCGACGCGCGCGTAGATCGCCGTGTTCGCTGACTGCACCAGCAAGTCCAACGCTTGTCCGTCCGCTGGGTGCAGGGACGGGTGATGAGCAATTCAGACGATCACGATCTCGAAGGTGTCGACGTCGCGATCTTCCTCGCACAGGAAGGGGCGGAAGAAGTCGAGTTCACCGAACCGAAGCAAGCCGTCGAAGACGCCGGCGCATCGGTCGACGTCGTCGGCCACGAAACCGGCGGCGGCCAGACGGTCACCAACGACCTCGAGGAGAGCGACGCGTACGAAATCAAGACGACGTTCGGGGAGGTCTCGGCCGAGGACTACGACGGGATAATCGTTCCCGGCGGTACCGTCGGCGCCGACACCCTTCGGACGCGCGAGGCCGGCGTCGACCTCCTTCGGGCGCACATCGAGGACGGAAAGCCCACCGCCGTGATCTGCCACGGCCCCTGGACACTGATCGAAGCGGGCGTCGTCGACGGTCGGACGCTGACCTCCTACCACAGCCTTCAGACCGACGTTCGCAACGCCGGCGGCGAGTGGGTCGACGAGGAGGTCGTCACGGACGACGGACTGATCACCAGTCGAAACCCGGACGATCTGAACGCCTTCTGTGAGACGATTCTCGAGGAGTTCAGTCGCTGATCGGCGCTATCGAACCGCCTGCGTCGCCGCGTCGATAATTTCGAGGGCGTCTTTCAACTCCTCCATCCCCGTCGCGTACGAGAGGCGGGCGTAGCCCTCGCCGTTCGCGCCGAAGGCGTCGCCGGGGACGACGACGACGTCGCGCTCGAGCACTTCCTCACACCACCCCTCGGGGACTTTCGGCATCACGTAGAACGCTCCCTCGGGTTTCGGAACCTCGAGACCGGCGTCTTCGAGGCCGTCGAGGACGACGTCCCGGCGGTCTTCGAAGGCCGCGACCATTTCGTCGACCGGATCCTGTGGGCCGGTCAGTGCGGCTTCGGCGGCGTACTGTGCGGGCGCGGAGGCACACGCCTGGCCGTACTGGTGGACGCGAAGCATGCGTTCGATACGCGGGTTTGCGCCGACGACCCAGCCGAGTCGCCAGCCCGTCATCGAGTACGTCTTCGAGCAGGCGCTGACGGTGACCACGTTGTCCGACTCGGCGAACTCGAGTGGCGGGTGGTGCTCGCCGTCGAAGACGATGTGTTCGTACACCTCGTCGGAGACACAAAGCACGTCGTGTTCGTCCGCGATGCGTGCGAACTCGCGCATGTCTTCCTCGCTCTGGACGGCACCCGTCGGGTTGGCCGGGCTGTTGACGACGAACACCGCGGTGTCGTCGGTGATCGCGTCTTCGACCGCTGCGGGATCGAGCGTGAGATCCTCGCGGAGGCCGACTGGCTTCGGCGTCCCGTTCGCGATTGTCGTCAGCGCGTCGTAGGAGACGAATCCCGGATCCGGGAAGATAACTTCCTCACCCGGATCGACGTGGGCCTGTAAGACGAGATGGAGCGCTTCGCTGCCGCCCGAGGTCGCGATGATGTCCTCCGGGTCGACCTCGAGGCCGTAGGTTCGGTCGTACTTCGCGGCGATGGCTTCTCGGAGCGAACGCGTCCCCTTGTTCGAGGTGTAAGCGTCGCTCTGGCCGGATTCGATCGCCTCGATCGCCCCGCGACGGGCGTGTGCCGGCGTCGGAAAGTCCGGTTGGCCGATACCGAGGTTGATCGCGTCCTCACCCGCAGCATCGAAGACTTCTCGAATACCGCTGATCGACACCTGCTCGACTCGTCGTGCGAACTCGGTCATACCTAGAGGGTGGTGTGGACCCCGATAACTCTTGATGTGTCTGAACCCGCGTGCGAACGCGACCGAGACTGTCGCCGACACTGTCTTGTCTTCCCCGCTGAACGTTCCACAACTCATATACCGATTCTGCCGAATGTGGTGTCTATGAACTACTCTCGACGATCACTTCTCGCGGCCGGGGCAACTGGCGGATTAGCACTCACTGCGGGCTGTCTCGATTTCGTGCGTGGCGATGGGCCACTGGAACTCTCCGCGGAGCAAGTCACACCAACCGAGGAGGCACTCGAGGAAACGGCGTACGACGAGTACGATATCGACGAGCAATCGATGGAAGAAACGGTCGACGTCGGCATCGAGCGCGATATCGAGGCGACGATCTGGAGTTCGGTCTACTCGAAAGAGATCGATTTCCAAGGATTCGAGGAGGAAGCCTGTTTCTTCGCCGCCATCTCGATTCCGGACGTCTCGGTACTGGGCTACTCGCTCAATCCGATCGAAGACATGGACAACGAGGAGTTACTCGAGGAGTTCATGAGCGAGATTGACAGCGAGCACGCGGATTTCGACAACGTCTCCCACGCGGACTCGTTCTCGCTCGATATCCTCGACGACAGCCGCGACGTCGATCGATTCGAGGGAGAGACCGAAATCGCCGGTCAGCAAGTCGACGTCGATATCGGCGTGGCGTCCTTCAGCCACGACGACGACGTCCTCGTCTTGCTCAGCAGCTATCCGGCCGACATCGAGGAAGAATCGGAGTACGCAGACACGCTGATGGAATCAGTCGAACACCCCGCGTAGGCACCATTTCGCGTGAGTATTGGGGCGATTCTCACGGAGAGCACATCGGACTCTAGTTGTCGAGGCCGTCTGGGGTCTCACTCCGACAAAGCATTTACAGATCCATATTGTAGACAGAATTATGAATCGGCGAAGATTGTTGCTTGGGAGTGTGCCGATGATTGGTATCGCAGGCTGCGTCGACAATTTGGGTGAAGGGTCGAGTGATACTGTACCTGAAGACACTGAAGGTAGCTCAGACGATGTCGATGAGGATTATTCACGTGCGGAGGGTACTACCA
The DNA here is from genome assembly GCF_900108095.1 of Natronorubrum sediminis. NCBI lineage: Archaea > Methanobacteriati > Methanobacteriota > Halobacteria > Halobacteriales > Natrialbaceae > Natronorubrum > Natronorubrum sediminis. Next base: position 156,294 of record NZ_FNWL01000002.1, on the reverse strand, counting down.
TGGTGGAAGTAGATGTCGATGCTGGCTTTGAGGGAGAAGTAGTCCTCGAGGCAGAGTGTCGAGGAAAACAGTTCAAAATTGACTCGGGGGAAGAGTTCGGTGTTCGGCGGGAGGAAGATGCAGAGTCTTGTTCATTCGAGATATCTATCGATGGAGAGAAGGCGTACGAAGGGAGTGTCGGCGGATCGGACCGCTATCAAGCGGAGGTAACAGTGAACGGAGAAATTAAGTCAGCGGTTGACACGATATAACGTGATCAGGGTAACTTCCTCGTTCGAACTCGAGTCCAGCGAATACGCTGACGGCAGCTGCGACCTCAACGCAGTTCCCTTCATCAACTCATCAGTTTACCTCGAGCCACGGGGAGTAACTATCCAAACTGAACGCGAACTGTGTCATCAGAAGAGACTATAGAACCGCGCTGACTACGATACGACATGGGTCAAAATCCCGTCGAGGACAATTTTGTCACACGAATCATCCTCGGTCTTGCGGTGATTTACGCGATGATGGTCGCCGGTGGGACGCTCGGAGAGTCCTTCGCTGGCCTCGAAATTCCATACGCAGAGTGGATTGGCGTCGCCGTCGGTGCAATGCTCGTCTTCGCCGTATTTATTCCACTGTACCGATGGTACGACGCCTCGTACAGTAGCGAATAGGAATTCGACGCACCCCGTTGCGGTCGGTATCTGTACCGAATGCGACGACCGAACGAGACGACCAGTGGGTAGTCGAGCGACGACCGACCGTAACGCGGCGAGTGAACGGAGAACGGCGACCGGACGATGAACGGGAAAATTCAGCGTCCGTTACCGACTCAGGATTCGAGGACGGACGTCCCGAAGACGGCTTTCACCAGTCTCGATTCTGCCGCTCGTAAGCGCTGTGACACGGCCGACTCCGAAATCGCTAACTCCGCTGCTAACGGCCCAAGACCGACCGCTCGAGGCCGTCGATAGTACCCCAGTTGGTACGCCAACTCGAGGGCTTCCCACTGTTTTGCTGTGAGCGGGCTGACGTCGATCGTCGCCGTCGACCGGTCGCCGTCGTGGACGGATACCGTCGCGACTTGTATCGACGACTCGAGAGCTTCGAGTCGCTCGAAGACGTCTCGGACGGTCTCCGGCTCCGCGGCAAGCATCGAGACGGTGACGCGAGTCGGCGCTGGTGGCTCGCTCATGCTCCTCGCGCGGCGTCGGATCGGGCCGTTGCTGACATTTCGATACCGACACCGCTGCGTCCTCGAGGCGACGTGCGAAACGACGCCGGGTGGACAGAAGAAACGCGTGCGGTTCTCGAGCACCGTCGTCGAAATTGCTGTTCACGGACGCTGATCGGAGCGATATCGTCGTCGGGCGTATTTTCGTTCATGCACGGTCGATATGGAACGACAACCATCCTTGCTCCGTCGCTGGATATTACAGTAATTCAAAACGCGGGGAACGTCTGGCGCACAGACGAGCGATGCGGTAGCGAATGCAGGCGCTTCGCTGGGGGCTGAGGTGTTCAAAACATTACCGGTCCAAAACTGCGGGCGGTCGTTAGTAGAACTCGCGGACGAGGTCCATTGCGTCTTCCGGCGCGCCGTCAGGGATTTCGGACATGTCCTCGGTGACGCCGTGTTGTTCGTGATACGGAACGGACTCGTCGTCCTGGTACATCACGCCCTGATACTCTTTGTCGCTGTCGAGGATGACCTCTTTGGCAGCCTCGTAGTCGTTTGGATCGTGACCCTCTTCTTGCAGGTCGACTAAGCTGTCGCGGAAGTAGTCGTAGGTGTCGACGTCGTTGAACGTGACACACGGGCTGAAGACGTTGACGAAGCCGAAGCCGTCGTGTTCGATGGCTTCCTGGATGATCTCCTGGTGTCGAAGCGCGTCGGAGGCGAACGACTGGGCGATGAAGGATGCGCCCGAAGCCAGTGCGAGTGCGAGCGGGTTGACTGGCGGCTGTTTCGGTCCTTCTGGGGTCGTCGAGGTCTCGAAGTCCGAGCGCGAGGTCGGCGAGGCCTGCCCCTTCGTCAGGCCGTAGATGCGGTTGTCCATGACGACGTAGGACATGTCGACGTTCCGGCGGACGGCGTGGACGAAGTGACCGGCACCAATCGAGTAGCCGTCACCGTCTCCGCCGGCGACCATCACTTCAATGTCGGGTCGCGCCATCTTGACGCCTGTGCCGACCGGCAGCGCGCGACCGTGAACCCCGTGCAGCGCGTAGCTGTGCATGTAGGTCCCGATCTTGCCGGAACAGCCGATTCCGGCGACCACGAACGTGTTGTCCGGATCGTTGCCGGTCTCGGCGAGGCCTTTCATCATACCGTTCATCGTCCCGAAGTCGCCGCAACCGGGACACCACGTGGGCTGTTTGTCGGATTTGAAGTCGGTGAATCGTACGTCGGAGCTCATTGTGCTGGTACCTCCTCGGAGAGTTGGTCGACAATCTGTTCGGCGAGTTCGTCCGCCTTGAAGCGGACGCCGGTGTACTTGTTGATGCGCTTGACGCGGGTAAGGGCGTCGTGTTCGATCACGTCGGCGAACTGTCCGGTCGCGTTACACTCGACGACGATTGTCTCCTCGGCAGCCTCGATCTCGTCGCTGAGATCAGGCCGTGGGAAGATGTAGGGAACCGAAATGACGCGCACGTCGACGCCATCGTCCTCGAGATAGTCGAGCGCTTCGATAAGTGCACCTTCGTTCGATCCCCACGAGATGACGAGGTTGTCGGCGTCCTCGTCGCCGAATTCGCGGTAATCCCAGTCCTCTTCGTTCTGTGCAGTTTCGACTTTACGGTAGCGTTTGTCGACTTGCTGAACGCGCTCGTCTTCCTCTTCTGTTCGGCGACCGAGTTCGTCGTGCTCGAGGCCGGTCGACATGTGTGCGCCGTCGACCGTGCCGGGTTTTGCGCGCGGACTGATGCCGTCATCGGTGACGGCGTGGGCGCGGAAGCGACCCTGCGAGTCGAGCCACTCGTCGACTTCGTCGTCTTCGACGAGTTTTCCGCGGTCGATTTCGACGTCGTCCATGTCGAATACTTCCGGTTCGAAGGTCTGTTCGGTGACGGCGAGTGCGAGGTCGGAGACCACGTAGACCGGTGTCTGATACTTCTCGGCGTAATTGAACGCCTCGACGGTCTTCCAGAAACACTCGGCGATCGTCGTCGGCGCGACGACGAAGCGTGGAATTTCGCCGTGGCCACCGTAGAGGGTCATGTTGAGGTCGCCCTGTTCTTGTTTCGTCGGCATCCCGGTCGAGGGGCCAGAGCGCATGACGTCGACGATGACGAGTGGCGTCTCGCTCGTCGCGATGAGTCCGAACGTCTCGGTCATCAGGTCGATCCCGGGGCCGGAGGTCGCAGTCATCGAGCGGGCACCGGCACGGGCACCACCGAGCGCCATGTTGATCGCCGACAGTTCGTCTTCGGCCTGGACAACGTGGCCGCCGTAGTCTTCGATCCGTCCCGTCAGGTACTCCATGACGTTCGTCGCGGGCGTGATCGGGTAGCCAGCGTAGAAGCGACAGCCGGCAGCGATGGCTCCCATCCCGATCGCCTCGTCACCGTTGAGCAGGACGTAGTCGTTGTCCGTCGTTTCGACGTTGTAGCCGAGGTGGTCGAGGTCGTAGTTCTCCTGAACGTACTCCTGACCGAGGCGTGCGGCCTCTTTGTTGTTCTCGACGATCTTCGAGCCCTTGCCACCGAAGCGTTTCTCGAGAGCCTCGTCGAGGTATTCGACGTCGAAGCCGGTGATTTCACACGCAGCACCGAGGGCGACGATATTGCGCATGATCGCACCGCCAGCATCCTCTGCGATCGATTTGAGTGGAACGTCGACTGCTTCGACTTCGTCTGGGATCTCGGCTTCCCACGAGCGTTCGCCGTCGTAGATGACGGCACTACCGTCGTGCAGTTCGTCGAGATTTTCGTCGATGGTTCGCTGTGTCAACGCGACGAGAATGTCCAGTCGATCCACGACGCTTTGGACGTCTTCGACGGACGTTCGAATCTTGTACGCTGTGTAGCCGCCGCGGATTCGCGACGCGAAATCTTTCGACGTGAATACGTGCCGTCCGGCTCGGGAAAGTGCCTGAGCGAAGATTTTTCCCGTGGAGTCGATACCGTCCCCGGCCTCGCCTCCAACCGCCCAGTTGAGATCCTCAGCCATGTTATGCCGAACCTTGCCCCCAGTAAATGAAAAGGCTTCTGAAAACCCAACCTCACTTCGACAACAGTCGATGATATGTTCGGCTAGCGAGGTTGTTTTCTATTAATCGTTACAGTCCTTCTGCGAGAAACCACACATGTTGAACTCTGGCAATAATCGCCAAATCAGACCCACTACTCCCGGTTTGGGTATCCTACCTCATGGGTTCGTCAATATTTGCCTCGAATTGAACGGGCCGGGGGATCCCACGACTGTCTATTTACACATTCGAGGACAGCGGGTAACGGAACGCCTTTTCGACGGGGCACCAAACGATCAGGCATGGCAATCGACGGGACACCGGTGACGGTCGAAGCGATACGCGAAGTTGGGAACGGCACAATTGCACTCGAACTCGAGGCACCCGAGGAGTTCGAGGCGCTCCCCGGCCAGTTCGTCTTGCTCCGGGCAGTCCCCGGCGAAGACGATCAGACGGCAGCCGACCTCGAGGAAGACGACGTCGTCATGCGCCACTACACGCTCTCCTCGCCGTCGGTAACGGACACGTTCGAAATCACGGTTGGAATCGACCCCGACGGCGAACTATCGCCCTGGCTCGCCGACTTCGAGGGCGGCGAAACCATCCACATCGAAGGACCCTTCGGCACGATCACCTACGACGGAGACCAGGACGTCGTCGCCGTCGCGGGCGGCCCCGGCGTCGGCCCCGCCGTTTCCATCGCCGAAGCGGCCCACGAGTCGGGTCACGACGCAACCGTGATCTATCAGGACGACGCGCCGGCCCACACCGACCGACTGGACGCCCTCGAGGACGCGGGCGCGGCTGTTACCGTTCTCGACGACGGTGATAGCGACGGACTCGCCGACGCAATCGAGACTCACCTCGAGGACGGGCAACTCTACGCCTTTGGCTTCGAATCGTTCGTGACGTTCGTCTCGGAAACGATCGAAGACGCCGGCGGCGACGCGGACGACGCGCTGATCGAGAACTTTGGGTAAACTCGACCGTCGTCGCTGGGCCACGCGCGCGTTCAAAAAATGCTTGCGATTGACTCGACTGTGCTCCTTTAGCTGGCATCCACTGATACGCAAGCACAGTAGCTACGCGGACACGATACTTTAGGAGCCGATATGGTCGACGATGACCTCGAACTCGAGCGAGACCTCGGTGAGGCAACGATCGTCTACGACGAACCCGACGAGGGAACCGTCAACAAGACGGTTCCAAACGAACACATCGCGTACTTCCAAGATCACTGGATCATCAAGACCGACGAGGACGAAGAGGGTCACGACATCGTCCGTCGGATACCCGCTCAACGAGTCCACTACGTCGAACGATCCGTCGAGCAGTTCGAAGAAGAAGTTCAAACCGTCGTCGATCAGGTCCAGTCGTTCGCTGCAGACCTGCGAACGAAGATTCCCGTCGGCGGCGGCAATAGTGGTGAGAAAGAGCGACCCGAGCCACATCGAATCAGTATCGATCGAGACGAAGACGGCGACTCGAGTCGGTAACTCGAACGCCGAATTTCGGCTTGGCTACGTCCTGTCGGCAGAAAGTAGCACTCGTTTTCCCGCTCCACTGGCGCGAGCGTCAGTGTTCGACTAACTCGAGGAGGATGCCGCCAGTATCCTTCGGGTGGAGGAACGCCACCGAGTGACCCCACGCACCGGGGCGCGGTTCCTCGTCGATCAGCGAAACGTCGTGTTCGCGCGCCGTCTCGAGGGCGGCCTCGATATCCTCCGTCGCGAGCGCGAGATGGTGAATACCCGACCCATTGGCCTCGAGATACTGCGCGATGGTCCCGTCTTCGAACGGCTCGAGGAGTTCGAAGTAGCCTTCACCACACTCGAGGAAGACGACGCGCATGCCGTCGAACTCCTCTTCGTGTGCGATCTCCAGTCCGAAGAGGTCCGAATACAGTTCCGCGAGTTCCTGTGCGTCCTCGGTCGCGATTCCGGCGTGCTCGAAGTGCATCGCTCGAGGGTTCGAGGTCGAACACAAATATTGATGTGGTTTCACCAGACCAGACTCGAAAAACGAAAGACGAGCGCTCTCAGACCGCGCTTCCCGGTTGATACTCGCCGAACTCGTCGCGGAGCACGTTACAGATCTCGCCGACTGTTGCGTACACTTTCACGGCGTCGATGATGTACGGCATCAGGTTGTCTTCGCCCTGAGCCGCCTCCCGGAGTGCTTCGAGTTTCGCCTCGACAGCGTCGTCGTCGCGTCCAGCACGCGTCGACTCGAGGCTATCGATCTGTCGTTGCTGGTCTTCTTCGGTGATCTCCTGTACGTCCATCTCGGGGTCTTCGTCGACTTCGAACTCGTTGACGCCGACGATGATGCGGTCGTTCGAATCGATTTCCTTCTGGCGATCGAACGACGTATCCTGAATCTGGCGCTGGACCCACTGTTGTTCGATCGCTTCGCGCATGCCGCCGCGTTCGTCGACTTCCTCGAGAATCTCGTAGGCTTCTTCCTCGACGTCGTCGGTGAGCGATTCGACGTAGTAGCTGCCGGCGAGTGGGTCGATCGTATCCGCAGCCCCGGACTCGTGAGCGAGAATTTGTTGGGTTCGCAGGGCCGTTCGGACGGATTCTTCGGTCGGCAGCGCGAGGGCCTCGTCCTTGCCGTTGGTGTGGAGACTCTGCGTGCCTCCGAGGACGGCGGCGAGTGCCTGATAGGCGACGCGGACGACGTTGTTCTCGATTTGTTGGGCAGTGAGCATCGAGCCCGCCGTCTGCGTGTGGAACTTGAGCTGTTTCGATTTGGGGTCGTTCGCGTCGAAACGTTCGTCGATGATGTCGTGCCACATTCGGCGAGCGGCGCGGAACTTCGCAACCTCCTCGAAGATGTTGTTGTGGCCGTTGAAGAAAAAGGAGAGTTGGGGTGCGAAGTCGTCGACGTCGAGGCCGGCTTCGATCGCCGTCTCGACGTACTCGATACCGTCACCGAGCGTAAACGCGAGTTCCTGTGCGGCCGTCGATCCAGCCTCTCGGATATGGTAGCCCGAAATCGAGATCGTGTTGAACTTTGGCGTCTCCGAGGCACAGAACTCGAAAATATCGGTGATGATCCGCATCGACGACTCTGGCGGGTAGATGTAGGTGTTTCGAGCGATGTACTCTTTGAGAATGTCGTTCTGAATCGTTCCGCGCAGTTGCTCGCGGTCGACTCCCTGCTGGTCACCGACGGCGATGTACATCGCGAGCAGGACGGACGCGGGCGCGTTGATCGTCATCGAGGTCGACACTTCGTCGAGTGGGATGCCGTCGAAGACGGTCTCCATGTCGGCGAGTGAGTCGATCGCCACGCCGGCCTTTCCGATCTCACCGGCCGACATGCTCGCGTCGGAGTCGTGACCCATCTGCGTCGGCAAGTCGAACGCCATCGAAAGCCCCGTCTGGCCCTGATCGAGCAGGTAGTGATAGCGCTCGTTGGTATCCTCGGGCGTCGAGAATCCGGCGTACTGACGCATCGTCCAGAGGCGACCACGATACCCCGTCGAATACACGCCGCGCGTGTACGGTGGCTCTCCGGGGTAACCCAGATCCTCCTGGTAATCCACGTCCGAGACATCCGCTGGCGTGTAGAGTCGATCGACCGATTGACCCCCCGTATCCGTCGTAAACGTCTCTTTTCGCTCGCCAAACCGATCCACCGTCGGCTCGACTTCCTCCTCGTGCCACTCCGCTTTCCCAGCGCGGATCTCCTCGAGATCGTCAGGATCGAACATTATCGTTACTCGACGACGGGGTGGGGCTTGAAGCTTCATGAACGCGGCCACTCTCGTCTCGAGTTCCACCGATCGCGACGGGTGAGTGCTGACACAACAGAATCACCACATCCACCGATCGCGTGAGGTCCAACTGATTCAGCGCCACCGAAACCGAATCGACACGATCGGCTCACTCCGCCTTAGTCACCGGTGTCGTACTTGTAGGTCGCCGAATCGGGATCGATCCCGAAATCCTCGGCCGACTCCTCGTTTGCGATCTCCTCGCGTTCCGCCGGCGCGCGTTTAAACGCCTCGCGAAGTCGATCTGGCACCCGAAAGCGATCCACGTCGATCGCGTAGGACGAAGCGCCGGGGTCGATCGTCTCGCGTTTGGCCTCGAGTCGATCCTGGAGCGGACCCGGAAGCGCGTCTTCCTCGATCCGTCGGAAGCCAAACTGCGCGAGATAACTCCCCTCACTCGTGAGCGAGTAGACGGTCTCGAACTCCTGATCTCCCGCGTACTCGACCAGTCGCTCGACGACGTGTGCACCGATTCCCTGTCCGCGCCAGCCCGTTAGGACGCCGATGCTGGTCAGTTCACAGATGACCTCGCCGTCGTCGGGTTTGTGAACGCGAATGCGACCGAACCCGGCCGTTTCGCCGGAGGTCTCGTCGACGGCGACGACATAATCGCGTGAACGAAACGCCGTGTCGTCGAGCCCCATCGTCTCGATGTGCTCGAGTAGCCAGGCCTCCTCTCTGTTTTTCGCGTCCCGAACGTACATGATTGGAAAGAGGGGTGCTGGCTCCAAAAGCGTTTGCGGCGGAACGTACGGTATCGGACTCCCAAGTTCGTCGGTCGGGCTTCGGCCTCGAGGTCGAAGCCCCTCGTGTGTCGAAGATCGAAAATGGTACTTGTAATCGAGTTCGGAGGTTACTCGGCCAGTGCTCGGCCGCGACGCTTCGCCGTCGACCACAGCTTCTGGGTTGGTGTGATCCACGGGACGAGAACGATGGCGGCCATGAACAGTGCGGAGAGTGCAGCGAGGAGTGCCTCGTTCCCCAGTTCCACCTCGGCGACGTACCACGTACACAGGACGATGCTGAGACCGACGACGGGGGCTATCGTTTCCCAGACGGTCCCGCGCATTCGCGTCGCGATCTGGGGTGCAAACTGCCAGGCGAGGAGCGCCCCGAATCCGCCGCCGAAGGCGATGTGTGCGTTTCGGCTCCCAACGTAACCGACGGCGATCAGGGCGACAACGAAACCGACCGCGAGGGCGACCGTCGTTTCGTCGATCGACAGCCGCTGGCTCACGAGTCGTCGGGCCGCATAAAACACGACGAGGAAGGCGAGCGCGTAGGCGATGCCACCGACGACGTCACCCGGATAGTGAACCGCCAGGCCGACTCGAGTGAACCCGACCCAGCCGATCGCGAGGAGACCGGCGACGGCGCGTTTTCGGAGCGTACTCACCGGTAGTTCGACGACGAGCATGCCGACGACGATCGTGACTGCCAGCGCGTGTCCGCTGGGAAAACTCGTCGTCGAGATGTGTGCAGCGTGGTCGTACAGCGGGTAGAACCAGCCGGGAAGCGCCTCAGCATCGATCGGTGGGCCGACAATCGGTCGACTCGAGGTGTAGTAGGACTTGGTGATCGACATCAGGCCGTAACAGCCGATCACGCCGCCGAGCCACGGCGCGACGAGGTCGCGATTAGCCCAGTAGGCACCGATGATCGAGGGGGCGATCAGGTAGATGCTACCGAAATACGAGAGGACGACCATGACGACCCCCACCCAGTGGGGAATAACGTCGCGGACGGCCTCGACCACAGCGGGATCAAACCACATTAGCCGATAGTTCAAATCAGCAACCAGTATTTCTTTCGGTTAGTGCAGAGAAGATATTGACGAGCGTCGAGAAGAGCGGGGCACAAGATGGGAGTCGTTGACACAGTAGCTAGCACGCAGTCGCCGAGAACGCCGTTAGGACTCGAGTAGTGGTGGCAACTCGGTGAGCGACGAGCAGTGATAGGTTGGATCGACACCGGAGGTGTCGTCCGGGTGAGAACACCTGTTCTCTCGAGAGAGCAACACCGAGTCGATGCCCGCGTTAGCGGCCGCCTGGACGTCGACACCACGGTCGCCGACGTAGAGCGCCGAGTCGGCCTCGAGCGTCTCCATCGCGGTTTCGATGTTCGTCGGATTGGGTTTTCGTCGAGCGAGTCCGTCCGGCGTCAGCGGACAGCCGTAGACGGTTTCGAAGACCGACCGGAGGCCGAATCGGTCGAGTAGTTTCGTTACGACGGTCGGATGATTGTCGCTGACGACGCCGAGAGAGACCGGGATCGAGCGAACGACGCGGACGTCGTCGAAGACGGAGCGCACGCCGCGTTCGACGTCGGCCAACTGCGTCTGGATCAACTCGCGAGCAGCCTGCGTGCAGAAGACGTCGGTGTCGATTTCGAGGGTCCGACACCGATTCGCGATCGCCTCGAAATCGCCCTGCATGAGTTCCTGGAACGTCTCGGCGGCCGGCCCCGACCGACCGAGTTTTTCGTACGTTCGTCCGAGTGCAGCGTACATGCGTTGTGAGGAGGGGGTCTCGACGACGACCCCATCGAAATCGAACAAGACCGCGTCGTAGTACATCAGTACGAACATGTACTCAGACGGAAATAAAAAGACTCCGTCAGACGTGCTGGAATCGAAAACAGTCGACGCCATGTAGCAGGCTTCACTCGAGGGGAGAGTCTCAGTCGGCGAAATGACGGTCAAAAGAGGTCACAGTCGAGGCGTGTTTCACCGTTCGCCGACACACTACAATACTAAGGTGTTGTCCCACTAACCGTGTGAACATGCTTCACGCGACAGGACCACTGCTCACCGTCGATGTCGGTGAGCGGCGTGCAACTGAGACGGCGATAGACGACCTCCTCGCGGACACTGTCGGCGGTCGAGCCACGGCAACGGCACTCGCACACGACCGAATTCCGTTCGACGCGGACCCCTTCGGACCCGAAAACCGTGCGTATCTCTCGACGGGGCCGCTCCAGCAGTCACAGATGTCCTTCACCGGGCGAATGAACATGACCGGCCTCTCGCCGTTGACCGACGGACTGGTCTCGACGAACGCCGGCGGCTACCTCTCGAGGAACTTCGTCGCAGCAGGCTACAGCGTCCTCGAGGTCGTCGGCGAGAGCGACGAGTTACTCGCGATTCACGTCACGGACGAGGGCGTCGAGTTCGAGGAAGTGCCCGAACTCGAGGGGGCGACCGTCCCCAAAACGTCGGAGCACGTCGAGCGAGAACGCGACCTGGGGGCCGAGCACTGTATCGCCATCGGCCCCGCTGGAGAGAACCTCGTCCGCTTCGCGTCAGTGATGACTTTCGACTCGCGGGCGTTCGGCCGCGGCGGCCTGGGTGCCGTCCTCGGTTCGAAGAACGTCAAGTGCGTCACGTTCGACGGCGATGTCGAGAATCCACTCGAGATTCCAAACCCGCCTGAGATGGACGTCCACCGCGAGGCCGCCCAATCGGACGACCTGATGCGCAGACAGGGGACGACCGGGAACACGGAGTTCATCAACGACAACTTCTCGCTGCCCACGAGGTACTTCCGGGAGTACGAGTTCGAGGATGCAGCAAACATCGGCGGCAACGCCGTCGAGGAGAAGAAGTACAAGAAAGGAGCCTGTTCGGCCTGCGCGTACGCCTGCAAACTCCCGACGCGAGACGAAGAACGCGGCGTCGAGACCGAAGGGCCGGAGTTCGAGACCGTCTACGCCTTCGGCTCTCAACAGGGTGTCGGCGACATCGTTGAGGTCATGAAGGGCAACGAACTTTGTGACACCCTCGGCATGGACACCATCTCCGCGGGGGTGACGGTCGCCGCCTACCTCGACAGCGAAGATGAGTTCGGCAACGCCGACCTCGCCCAGGAGATCACCGAGAAAATCGCCCACAGGGACGGAATCGGCGACACGCTCGCAGAGGGCGTCGCCCGCGCTCACGAAGCACTGGGCGTCGAGAACTACACGGTCAAAGGCATGGAGTTCGCCGCCCACGACGGTCGCGTCCTCCACGGGCAGGGGCTCTCCTATGCCGTGGCGAATCGGGGCGCAGACCACATGTACGCGAGCATGCTCAGTCCCGAGTACGCCGGCAAACTCGACCCCGAAGGAACGCTCGGCAAAGCGGAGACGCTCGTCGACCGCGAGAACCACAACGCCTTCCGCGATACGGGGATCGTCTGTGCCTTCGGCGACGACTACGTGACCGAAGAACGACTCGAGGAACTCTTCGATGCCGACTACGAGGACCTCATGGCCGTGGGCTCTCAGACGATCGAGCGCGAACGACACTTCAACAACCAGCGTGGCTTCGACAACGACGACGACGGCGTCCCCTACGACCTGCCGGACCTCGAGGCGGCGATCGACGAGTACTACGAGGCGCGAGCGTGGTCGGACGACGGCACCGTTCCCGACGCGAGAGTGGAGTCGGCGACCGACGCCGTCCCGTCCGACGACTAACTCTCCCTCTCTTGAATCAAACCGAACGGGTTACCCGCCGTACACTGACGGAACGAGGCGGATAACGTCGGTCTCCTCGAGTTCCGTCTCGAGGCCGTCGATGTGAGTCACGTTTCGCTTATTTTTCGTGACCACGGTCTCACCGGCGAGACCACTTTCGTCGTCAGCAACGAGTCGTCCCTCGAGTTCGGGATACGTCGACTCGAGTTCGCGAAGCAAATCGCCAGCGGTGCGTGCCTCGGTTTCGTACTGGACGGTCTTCTCGTCGATCGCTTCTCGAAACGGACCGAAAAAGATACACTCGAGTTGCATGCGATCTGACTCAACGCGTACGGCCTTGTACCCGACGGTTCCCATCGGGATGTCGGTTACCGCAGAACGGATGGGGTGCGATAAACGCTGTTATGGCGTCGGTTTCGAGAGCGCTTCGAACGCTTTGGATCCGCATCGACAGCCGTCTTTTCGGCCGATGATGTGGATCGAATCGTCGTCCAACAACCACGCCGAGTAAACTGCATCACACGTTCGACACTTTGCGGCAATCTTCGATCTGTTGTCCTCTCCTGACATGATAGACGTGGTCAAGTCCCTCGAAATAGTCTCGATTTGTCTCGTTCCGCATTGGTGACTGTTTTCGATGCTCGAGTCGCATTCGTGGCGGCTAGCGCGAGTGATACAGAACCGGTGTACCTGTGTCGGAACTCACTCATCACACACGCAGGTAGCGGTTGCGCCCCAATGGAACGAACGGTTGTATTGACCAATGGTTCATATAGCGCGTCTACAGCCGCGGAAAATCACGGCTCGTCGGGACTTCGAACGGCCAGCACGTTGGAGATGAGGTTCTTGTGCGCGTTGTGGAATCGTTTCGACAGCGCTTGCTGAGAAATTCCCATTTCGGTCGCTAACTCGTTCATCGTCACTTGCTGGGGGACCTCGTAGTACCCGGCCTCGAGGGCGTTGATCAACGTCTCTCGTTGCTTGGGCGTGAGATCGTACTGTGCACTCGCCATGGGCTGTTCTTGTTCCTGTAGCTGCGTGAGTTCGAACGAAACGTCGTTTTCCCCACAGTACTCGCGGAAGTCGAGGAGCATCTCCTGGTCGTCGAAACGCATTCGAAGCTCCCAGCGGTCGTCCTGTCCGGACGCCTGCAAGATGGTCGCACCGATTTCCACGTACGCGTAAATGACCGTCTCGATGTTTTCGGTCCACTCGGCACGATAGAGCTTGGCCCCCTCAACCACGTCGACTTCTGTGATATTCTTCACCGATTCGTCCTCCTCGAGCGCTCGCTCGAAATCCGACAACGTCCCGCCGCTGACCCAGAAGTACGGCATAATCCGATCTTTCATCGTCGCGACGACCCGCTCGATCTCGACGACCATCTCCGGCGCCGCCGTGAGCGTGTGATGGAGCGCAAGGTCCTCCGAGTGGACTGAAAATTCTGCAATAACTGCCATACGACAATCAAGTAATCGACCGGAATAAGCCCACGGCAGTCTCATGACGCCCCACTCGAGGAATCCACCCTCGTTCGAGAGACCACAACCTGCGTTTGCTCCGGCCCTCGAGCGTCGTTACGACGGTGTGAGCCAATCCCACATCGATTTCAGCTCAGTTGTGGATTCCATCGCCGACAGTTCGCGATACGCGGATTGCCCTCGTCGAAGTTCGACTCGAGTGGCTTTCGAATCTCGTCGTCGTAGCCGATCTGTGTCGCCATCGTCGAGAGCCCCTCGTAGGCGCTCATCTCGATTCCTTCCGTCATCATTGCCGCGTTCAGGGAGATCGTGTTGCGCAGATCGTCGTCTTCGATGGCGTCCTCGAGCATGCGTCGGTCTTGCTCGAGACCGTCGAGGATCGGTGCCTCGCGCTGTTCGGCTGGTCGGTCGAGCGCGGCGAACACGTCCTCGAGCCGCGTCACCTGCATGCGAATCTCGTCGCGATGATCTGCAACTCCCTTGCTCAGGCGGTCGTTGGTCGCGTTCGTCGCCATCTCGTCGAAGATTTCGACGAGTTCCTGCTCGGTGGTGTGCTGCTGGGCGAATTTGTGATGAAACAGTTGCTCAAGGTCGGATATCTGGTCGACACTGGTCCGCATAGGTGTCTCACCGCTGGAGAAGTCCGTGGTCGTGAGCCCCAAACACGCAGGCGGTGAGAACGACCGTGTCAGTCGTCACCCGGACCGACAGGTGCGGGTTCGGACTCTGTAGAGTGACCCGGTGAGCGGGCGTCGAAGAGTGGGCTTTGTTCGCCGGGGACGAACGTGTTGAGCAGCAGTGCGGAGAAGGCGGCCATGATGACGGGTTCGCCGAAGAACATCTCGGCCGAGGTAGGCAGTCCCTGCAGCGCTTCGGGCGTCGTCGCGACGCCGAGACCGAGCCCGATTGAGACGGCCACGATGACCATATTCCGTCGGTTGAGTTCGGTGTGGAGCACGATCAGCCTGACGCCGCTCGCGGCGACCATTCCGACCATGAGTAAGACGGCACCGCCGAAGACGGCGCTCGGAATGGTCGTGACGACGGTGGCGACGAGCGGACTTAGACCGAGGATCGCGAGGATTGCCCCGCAGACGCCGACGACGTGTCGACTCATCACGCCGGTGAAGGTCACGATACCGACGTTCTGGGAGAACGACGTGATCGGGAACGCGGCGAACAGCGAGCCGATCGAACTCAAGAAGCCGTCGTTGAACAGCGCGCCGCGGAACTCCCGGTCGGTCGGATTCCGCCCCTCGGCGGCCGTCACGCCCGACATATCGCCTACAGTTTCCATCGCCGAGACGAGGAACAAGAACGCGAACATCAGGATTGCAACGGGTTCGAACTCGAGGCCGAATCTCGTCGGTTCGGGGATAGCGACCACGGCGGCCTCGCTGAACTCGCCGAAGTCGATGAGGTCGTAGCCAAACTGTACGTCGAGGACGACGGCGACGACGTAGCCGATAGAGATGCCGGCGAGAATGCTCAACAGCCGTGCGATCCCGCGCGTGAACATGTTGAGACCGACTGAGATGGCGAAGACGAGTGCGGCCAACCCGAGGTTGTGCAAACTGCCGTACTCACCGGCTTCCTGGGCGGCGTCGCCGCCGGCAACGTAATCCATCCCCGTCGGAATGAGGTATAAGCCGATGATGACGACGACGAGGCCGGTGACGAGCGGCGGGAAGAAGGGTTTGACGCGTTTAAACTGCCAGCCGATGACGCCTTCGACGGCGAAGCCGCTGACGAGAATC
The DNA here is from genome assembly GCF_900108095.1 of Natronorubrum sediminis. Taxonomy (NCBI): domain Archaea; kingdom Methanobacteriati; phylum Methanobacteriota; class Halobacteria; order Halobacteriales; family Natrialbaceae; genus Natronorubrum; species Natronorubrum sediminis. The sequence continues at coordinate 140,636 of NZ_FNWL01000002.1, read as the reverse complement.
GCGCCGAACACGGCTGCCATCCCGTAGTCGATGCCGATCGTCGCCGCTGCGCCCACGAACGTGAAACTCGAGCCCATCACGAGCGGCAGTTTTGCACCAATCGGACCGACCGTGTAGGCCTGGATGATCGTCGCGAGTCCCGAGAACAAGAGGACCATCTGGACGATGTAGGCCGTATCCGCCCCGCCGAGGCCGACGTCGCCGGCGACGATGTACGCGACTGCCGTCGCCGGGACGATCATGACTGCGACGTGTTGTAAGCCGAGGAGAATCGACTTCGGCCACGGCGGCCTGTCGTCGAGTTCGTATTCGAGTTGCATGCCCCCGTCCGTGCTGTCCGACATAGTATACTCGCTCGGTTGCGAGTCGTTGTACAAAAAATCTCGTATATACGAGTAGACCACCCTGTACAGAACACTAATATATGCATATATGTGTATAACAATTTGCTGCAAATCGATGCTGCGACCTGACGAACCGTCGATTCAACCGGGAGGACTCTATCGAAATCCGTTACGCTCGATCAAATGGGCCGTCACACAGGCTACGCTTGATAAGTCGACTCTCTTCTTCACTGCTCAAATGTGTCGATAACTCGATAAATATATCGTACGTGAATCATTGGTCGATATTTCCGAGACGGGTAACACAAAAAGATTGTTTGGAAAAAGAGCGGTGAAACTCATATCCTCATACGCCGTATAATGTGGTGTGAGTTGGCAATGAGCACGATAGAAGAAACCAAAGACGTCGTTCAGCGTACTTCCTACGACACGTACAGTGGGGCAGAAGAGCTGGACGTCATCGATGAACTCGTGGCCGATGACTTTGTCATGCACGATCCGTTTGCGCTCGTTGGCGAAGAAGTTCGTGGTCGTGACGGACTCAAAGAACACATCGAAGTAGCCCGAACCACCTTCCCCGACTTCGAGTACACGATCCACCACCTCATCGCTGCGGACGATATCGTCGCGGTCCACTTCACGGGCCGTGGGACCAACGAGGAAGCACCCCCGGGTCTAGATGTCGAACCGACCGGTGAGGTGGTCGAATTCGAAGGAATGGAGTTTGACCGGATCGAAGATGGCAAACTAGCTGAAACATGGCTCTTGACCGACGCGCTCGGGTTCTTAGAGCAACTCGGGGCCCTTCCGGACGAGGAGTAATCCGACGAAAGAGATTCGATTGCTTCTTTATCTCATCGACATCGGTCTCCGTATCTGCCGACTCGAATCGATTAATCGATACGGTAATTGAGACACGAGTCCCCACATATCGTCTCTTCCCATCGGTGTGTAACTGCGAAAGAAAACAGTGAGATTTCCACGAGTTGGACAACATGGGGTCGGTACCCGTGGTGCATTCGCGCTGTGTATTCACCATTACCCGTGAATCTAACCACCACGTAAGGACTTCAAGAGAGCAACCGAGAGAAACGACTCAGTGGACGGTCACGTCGCCGTCTTCGACGGTGATATCGAGTAGGCTCGTCGCCTCGAATTGCGTTTCGTCGAGCGCCGACGGGCCGACTTTCCGCATGACGACGACGATGTCGGATATGTCGGCCCCGATGTCGTCCAGTGCGGTACAGATCGACGCTAGCGTCCCGCCCGTCGAGAGCATGTCGTCGACAACCACGACGCGGTCACCCGACTCGACGTCGTTGATATACATCTCCGACTCCGAGTAGCCCGTCTGCTGGTGCAAGGACACTTCGCCCTCGAGTCCGTACGGTCGCTTCCGGATCACGACGAGGGGAATGTCGGTCTGGAGCGAGAGCGCCGTCGCCAGGTGAATCCCCATCGCCTCGGGCGCGACGATCTTGTCGACATCCAGATCGGCCGTCTGCATGACTTCGATGACGACCTCGCGCAAGAGAGCCGGCTCGAGCATCGGCACGCCGTTACTGATCGGATGGACCAGATACTCGTAGCCGTCCTTGTCGATAATCGGTGCGTCGTCGAGCGACGCGACGAGCTTTTCCATACTGCCGATTGGTGGATACCCTCCAAAAACGGATCGCTCTTCGACTCGAGTGCCAGTCACTTCAGGGGTGAACGCGCTCGAGAGACTACGAGATCGTGACTTCGGCAGGATCGATTCGGTGCGATTCGGGGACGGAATCACTCGAGACGGCGTACTCTCCACGAGCCTCGTCGGAGGCCCCACCGTCTGCCTCTGTGTTAGTGAGAACGACGGTCCCGCCGACCACCAGCGGTGCGACGACACCGGCCACGACGGTCTCGAGGTCCGAAAGTGGATGTCGAACGACCACGCGCTCACCCGCCTCGAGTCCAAACGCCGAAATGACGTTTTCGGCGGCCTCGAGCACGTCGCGGTGGCTCACGGTTCGTTCGCCGTCCGTCAGAATCTTCGTCTTCGGATCGACGTCCAGCGGTGGGAACGACGGGTTCTCCGTCCAGACGCCGGCGTCGAAGTGATGAATATCCGGTTGCTCTGGTTTCGCACCGTAACCGACGCGCTGGGCCCCCCGTGGGAGGGCGTACTCGCCCGACTCGAGGTCGTCGACGGGTGCAACGAGCGCACGAAAGTCGTCCTCGTCGGTCAGGTCGGTCGGTGGCTCGAAGCGAGTTGTCCCCTCGAGCAGCGTCGTTCCGAAAAAGGCGAGCAGGGGAAGCGGGCCATCGCCGACGACGCCGACGGTGACGCCGTTTCGTACCCCCGCGTGCCGGAGAAAATTCCCAGATTGCCAGGCCGTCGTACACACCCAGTGGTAGTCGAACGGCCGCCCCGTCGCGTCCTCGAGGGCCGTCCGGTCGTCCCGACGGTCGCGCGTCAAGAGTTCGTCGACTGTCGCCGCGTTCATACTCGTGCCTGGGCACCCCGGCGAAAAAAGCGCGCCGACTCGCGGCGCGTAACGTCGACATTACGTCATACCCTGGCTCCACTCGAGCGAGGAGGAGAACAGTTAGAACGCCCGTTTGATCTTCTCGAAGAAACCGTCCGCAACCTCGATCTCGTCGCCGCCGGCCTCGGCGAACGCCTCGAGCGCCTCGCGTTGCTCGCTGTTGAGGCTCTCGGGGGTGACGATTTGCACCTGCACGAAGAGGTCACCCTGCCCGCGCCGACGGAGTCGCGGCATGCCCTTGCCCTCGAGTCGGAACGTTTCGCCGCTTTGCGTTCCGCTGGGAATCTCGAACTCCGCCGCCCCGTCGAGCGTCGGCACTTCGACGGTGTCGCCGAACGTCGCCTGCGGGAACGAAATCGCGAGGCGATACTGTAGGTCGTTACCGTCGCGCTCGAACTCCTCGTGCTCGCGAACGCGGACGTCGATGAGCAAGTCGCCGTGGCGTCCCCCTTCTGGGCTCGGCGCACCTTCGCCCTCCATTCGAAGCGTCTGGCCTTCCTGAATGCCCGCAGGGATGTCGATGGTCAACGTGGCTTCGTTACGCACGTAGCCCTCGCCTCGACAGTCGTTACACTCCTCCGAATAGATCGTTCCATCGCCCTCACAGCGCTGGCACGTCGTCGTCTGTTGGACGCGACCCAGCGGTGTCTGTTGGACCTGCGTCACCTGCCCTTGGCCCTGACACTCCGAACACGTTCGTGAGTCCGCGTCGGGCGGGTGGCCCGCACCCGAACAGGTTTCACACTCCTCCGGTCGGTGAACGGAGAACTGCTTCTGGGCCCCCTCGTACGCTTCCTCGAGGTCGATCTCGAGTTCGGTTCGGAGGTCGCGGCCCTTCCGCGGACGGCGACGCCCGCGGCCACCGCCGCCACCGCCGCCGAAGACCTGCTCGAAGATGTCGCCGAGTCCGCCACCGCCCATACCGCCACCGCCGCCCATGCCGCCGAACGGGCCGCCACCCATACCGCCAGCGCCGGCGTCGCCCGCGTCGAAGCCGTGCTTTTCGGCCTGTTCGAAGCGGTCGTGGCCCATTCTGTCGTAGGCCGATCGTTTGTCTTCGTCCGTGAGGACTTGCTTTGCCTTTTGAATCTTCTTGAACTTCTCCTCGGCGTCGGGGTCGTCGCTGACGTCCGGATGGTACTCCGTGGCCTTCGTCCGGTACGCCTGCTTGATCTCCTCGGCAGAGGCGTCAGAACTCACACCGAGTACATCGTAGAAGTCCTCGCTCATTCGTTGTTCGACCGATAGTCGGTTGAGACACTTGAAACGAACGTTCCGCAAGTACCTTTTTTAGCAGGGTCCTCACGCGCCGTCGGCACGTTCGAACCCTGCCAAAAAATCTACGCTAAAAAAGCCGCTCGCTCCCTGCGGTCGCTCGCGGGTGCAGCGCTTGTACTACGACCGCAGAGACACCACTCCGCCCTCTTCGAAGCGTTCGCATCGCTCACTTTTCGAAACTACGATGGACTCGTCAAACTCGAAAGCTAATTTCGTTCGTTTTCAAAACTACGGAAGGCGAATACAGTGAGTTTTCCGAGCCAAAGAGGACCACTCCTCGCGTTACTCGTCGTCTTCTTGGACGTCGTCAGACTACGTGTGACAGGCTGACAAAAACGACTCAGTCTTCGTCGTTTTCGTCAACAGTGCGAATCGAAGATTCGCTGGCAGACGAAGACTCGTCCTTTCAGTCCTCGTCTTCGTCGACGTCTTCGAAGTCGGCGTCGACGAACTCCTCGTCCTCGCCGTCCGCTGCAGCGCCGCCAGGACCTGGGTTTGGCCCTCCGCCCATGCCACCGGGGCCTGCACCTGCTGCGCCGCCTGCGGCTCCAGCTCCAGCAGCACCACCGGCTGCGCCGCCAGCGCCCGCACCACCGGCGTCCTGGTACATCTGCTTGCCGATCTCCTGTAGTTCCGTGCTCAGGTTCTCGGTTGCAGCCTCGATATCCTCGGCGTCCGCATCGGTGTCGTCGATGGTCTCCTCGAGGTCGTCGATCGCGGCTTCGATGTCGCTTCGAAGGTCGTCGTCGACTTCCTCGTCGTTCTCCTCGAGGAGCGTCTCGGCGCGCTGGATCGTGGCTTCGGCCGTGTTTCGGGCCTCGATCCGTTCGCGTTTCTTCTTGTCCTCTTCGGCGTGTTGTTCGGCCTCCTCTTGCATCTTGTCGATCTCAGAGTCAGAAAGGCCGGCACCGCCTTCGATCGTAATCTCCTCGCTCTCGCCGCTGCCCTTGTCCTCTGCGCTCACGTTGACGATGCCGTTCTCGTCGATGGAGAACATGACCTCGATCTGTGGCGTTCCGGCGGGGGCTGGCGGGATGCCGCTCAGGTGGAACTCGCCGAGCATCTCGTTTTTCTGTGCGAGTTCGCGCTCACCTTGGAAGACCCGAACCTGGACGGAGGTCTGGTTGTCCGCCGCCGTAGTGAAGATCTTCGATTCCTCGGTCGGAATCGTCGTGTTCTTCTCGATGAGTCGCTCGAAGAGGCCACCCTTGACCTCGATACCGAGGCTGAGCGGCGTGACGTCGAGCAGAACGATGTCGTCGACCTCACCGCCGAGGACACCACCCTGAATCGCCGCGCCCAGCGAGACGGCCTCGTCGGGGTTGACGTTCTTCTGGGGCTCTTTTCCGGTTAGCTCCTCGACCTTCTCGCCGACCTGTGGCATCCGCGTCGAGCCACCGACGAGGAGTACTTCGTCGATGTCTTCTTTCTCGTAGCCCGCGTCCTCGAGTGCCTGCTCGGTCGGCTCGACGGTGCGCTCGATGAGGTCGCTGGTGAGCGACTCGAATTTCGCACGCGTGAGCGATTCCTCGAGGTGAACCGGTCCGTCGTCGGTCGCCGTGATGAACGGCAGGTTGATCTCGGTCTCCTTTCGACTCGAGAGTTCGATCTTCGCTTCCTCTGCGGCGTCTTTGAGTCGCTGGAGTGCCTGACGGTCCTCGCGGAGGTCGACGCCGTTTTCGGCTTCGAATTCCTCCGCGAGCCAGTCGATGATGGCTTCGTCCCAGTCGTCGCCACCGAGGTCGTTGTCACCGTTGGTCGCGACGACTTCGTAGACGCCGCCACCGAGGTCGAGGATGGAAACGTCGAACGTTCCGCCACCGAGGTCGTAAACCAGAACGGTCTGGTCGGAGTCGTCGTCGAGGCCGTAGGCCATCGACGCCGCCGTCGGCTCGTTGATGATCCGCTCGACTTCGAACCCTGCAATCTCGCCGGCGTCTTTCGTCGCCTGACGCTGTCGGTCCGAGAAGTACGCCGGGACCGTGATGACGGCCTTCTCGACCTCGTCGCCGAGGTACTCTTCGGCGTCGCGTTTGATCTTCTGGAGGATCATCGCCGAGATCTGTTCGGGGGTGTACTCCTCGTCGTCGATCTCGACGGTGTAGTCGTCCTCGCCGATGTGGCGCTTGATCGAGGCGATCGTCTTTTCGGGATTTTGAATCGCCTGATTCTTCGCGGGTTTGCCGACGAGGCGCTCGTCGTCGTCGGTAAACGCGACGACGGACGGCGTCGTTCGTTCGCCTTCTGCGTTGACGATGATCTCCGGATCGCCGCCTTCCATCACCGCGAACGCGCTGTTCGTCGTTCCGAGGTCAATACCGAGAATTTTGTTGCTCGCCATCGTGGACGGCTATTGTGCGCACTTTGTTTTAAAGGTTACTAGGCACTTTCTCGAGTCAGATTAAATGGCGAATATCCCAGCCACACGCCCTCTATCGAGGGTACTCTCGGAGCTATCGATGACACTCTACGAGTAACCTATCCGAACGATCGTCGGCAGACCTGTCAATGAGCCCCTACGTCCGAGGGAAGAAGGATCGAACTACTCTTCGCTCGCTGCCGAGCGACTATCTGCGTCGGTTTCGACCTCACCACCGAGTTCGATGGCATCTCCACCATCGCCCGCGTCGTCTCCGTCGCCGCTATTGCCGTCGCCGTCAGTCCCGTCCTCGTCCGCCATTGCACCAGCGTCCTCGCTGGTGTCGCCGTCCGCCTCTGAAGTCGAGTCGGCCGTATCGTCGCCAGCAGAGTCTGATTGCTCGCCCGCGTCGTCCTCGCTCGAGTCGTCATCGAGATCCTCGAGTTCGCCGTTCGAGACGGTGACCTGTGCGTTCTGGATGACTTTATCGCCCATCTCGTAGCCGGGTGTGTAGACGTCGGCGATGGTGCCCTCGGGCTGATCGCTGTCGACGCGCATCATGACTTCGTGGCGCTGTGGGTCGCTTTCGGTTCCGGGGTCGGGATCGATCTCTGAAACGTTCTCGTCCTCGAGGATGCGGTCGAACTCGCGCATCGTCATCTCGATGCCCTCGCGCAGGCTGTCAGTATCGTCGCTTTCCTCCTCGAGTGCGCGTTTCATGTTGTCGCGAACGCCGATGAGCCGTTCGACGAGGTCCTCGGTCGCTCGGTCTTTGATCTGTTGTTGGCGCTTTTTGGCCCGCTTCTTGTAGTTTTGAAAGTCGGCCTGTTTGCGCTTGAGTCGGCTCTTTAGATCCTCTTCGGTCGCTTCGTACTCCTCGAGTTTCTCGCCGCGGGCCTCGAGTTCCGCTCTGAGTTCCTCGATGGTGTCGGCCTGCTCGTTGACGCGCTCGGAGAGATCTTCTAGTTCTTCGCGCTGGTTCGTGACGGTTCTGTTGAGGTCTCGTGCCTCCTCGACGATCGAATTGACCTGCTGGGCGGCGTCCTCGTCGTACTCGGAGAGTTGCTCGAGGAGTTGTTGAATGTCCTCGCTCGTTTCCGGCGTCGTCCGGGGCTCCACATCGTTCGCAGAAGTGTGTGCCGTCGCGTCGGTCGCACCTTCGGCCCGCTCCGATTCGGTATCGGCGGGAGGGGCAGGTTCGGCGTCCGATTCCTCCGCACTCCTCGCCGCGGCGTCGCCGTCCTCGGGATGGTCCTCGGACGAGACTCCCTGGGCGGTCGTGTTCGTACCCTCGTCTTCGCTCATGTGCCAGTCAAGGAACACTGGTAATAAAAGGATTGAGGTCGCCGTCTGGTCCCGATCGGTCGGTCACTGGGAACAACACAACTCACAATCAACTCACACGAATCGAATGAATTCGACTGTCGATACTCAAACGTTATTAGTCACGACTGTTGTTGAACGACGTTTCTAATTTAGCCGCCCATACGTACAAAAATAACCAAAACGGTTTTATTCCGAATGTTTGTGATAGTACTTCATGGGTAAAGATAACAGTCACCAATCGGTGACGCGACGACGAGCGCTCCAACTTGGTGCCACAGCGTCCAGCATCTCACTTGCAGGTTGTTTCGGTGGTGGTGGCGACACCATCCGATTCTTGTCCCGCGGTGGCACGACACAGGATGCCATCGCAGACATCATGGAAAAGTGGTCGGAAGACAGTGGCGTCACCGTCGAACACCAGGAAGCGTCGGCCGACCAGGAGATGATTGAGATCCTCTCGCAAAATCCCGGTGAGATTGACCTCACTGACCTCTCGAGTACCGGGTTGGCTCACGACACGCTGCAACACGACAACGAACTGCTCCACGACTTCGATTACGGCGAGATTCCGAATTACACAGAGAATATCCGTGACGATTGGCAGGACGCACCGCCAATCGAAGACAGAGACGACGCGATCGCGTTTTTCGCGAGCACGCACGGACTCGCGTACAACACCGACGAAGTCGACGATCCGACCTCCTGGGACGTTATGGACGAGTACGAGGGCAGCCTGATGCTCTACAACGTCTCCTACGCCCGGTTCGGGACCGCAGCGATACAACTCGGATACGATCCGACGGAGGCGATCGAAGACGAGAGCACGCGCGAGGAAGTTTGGGAGCAAGTGAGCGATCACAACGACCTCGTCTTCGATTACTGGTCCGGCGGCGACGAGTTCATGCGGATGCTTCAAGAAGAGCAGGCCTACGTCTGTGAGGCTTGGGGCGGACGCGTCGAGGCGCTGCACGAAGACGGGTACCCCGTTGACTACGTGATCCCTGACGAAGGCGCGCTCACATGGTCGAACTGGATGAACATTCCCGAGGCCAGCGAGAACAAGGAGGACGCCTACGACCTCATCAACTGGCTCTACGAACCAGAAAATGGGACCGAACTCGCACTCGACTTCAAGTACTCGATCCCCTTCGAGGAACCAGACGAAGAGATGACGGAACTCTTCGAGTACGTCGAATCACCAGACGACCTCACGTGGATCGACTTTGAGGTCATGTTCCAGCACATGGACGAGCTCGAGGATACCTGGGCCGAGATCAGGGAATGACCGACTCGACGTGCAGACGACGAACTATCGAAGGACGATCCGGCACAGCGAGTGTCGATAGCCAACGCCCACGTCACCGACCTCGGTGACACTGACACACAGCTCTACTCAAAACACACATGCTTGAAGTGACAGATCTCACGAAACACTACGGATCGCTGGTAGCCGTCGACGACCTTTCCTTCCGCTTGGAGCGTGGCGACTTCGCCACACTGCTCGGGCCGAGTGGCTGTGGAAAGAGTACGACGCTCCACATCATCGCGGGCTTGCTCGAGCCGACAGACGGACAGGTTCGCCTACGAGACGAGGACGTAACAACGCTGCCACCGAACGAACGCAACATTGGACTCGTATTCCAACACTCCGCATTGTTCCCGCATATGACCGTTGAGGAGAACCTGCGCTTTGGCCTCCGGTTACAGGAGTTCGACGGCGACCACGACGACCAGATCGACAGATTCCTGAATCTCGTCCAGATGGCCGAATACGGCGACCACAAGCCGACCGAACTCAGTGGCGGCCAACAGCGACGGATCTCGCTCGCACGCGCACTCGCCTACGAACCCGACATCCTGTTGCTCGACGAACCATTGACCGGCCTCGATCGCGTCTTGCGCGAGGACATGCGAAACGAGATCAGAAAGATCCAAGAGGAAGTCGGCGTCACGACGCTTCACGTCACCCACGACCAGACGGAAGCGCTCTCGATGTCCGATCGAATCATCGTCCTCGACGAGGGAGAAAAACAACAGGAAGGTGGTCCGACGGAACTGTATGAAAAACCGCAGACGCCGTTCGTTGCGGATTTCATCGGTGATTCGACCCACATCAGTGGCGAACTCGTCACGACAGATCCACCCCTCGTCCAGAACGGGTCCGTCGACGTTCGGGTAGACTCGAGCAGTGCCGCGGAAAAATCGGTCGGCGACGATGTCTCAGTATATGTCAGACCCGAGCGAACAGAACTGCTCGAGGCGCCTGTCGCCGACGAGGTTCGTGCGAACGGGGCGAACGTGTTTACGGGGACAGCGTCGCGTGTCGAGTATCTCGGAAATCACATCGAGATCGTCGTGACGCTCGGAGATGGAACGCGAGCGATCGCCCACGCGGATTCGCGGACAGACATTGAGGTTGGTGACGACGTCGGCATTCGATTCTCACAGGAGGACGTGATCGCGCTATGAAGTTGTTTTCGTTCCGAACGATCCAACTTCCCAACATCAGCCTTCCCCAGACGTTCCAGGAACGTTCGTCTGCAAGGTGGCTCCTCTACATCAGTCTGGGCTGGCTCACCCTGTTTTTCTTCTTGCCCGTGATCTGGCTGCTCTTCGAGAGTCTGAACTTCGACGGCGGTTCGGTGTTCGCCAACTACGAGACGGCGCTCGGTGCGGTCTATCTCCGCGCGCTGGCCCGGACGTTCCTCTACGCCGCAATCACCACGCTCGTGACGCTCGTTCTGGGCTACGTGCTAGCGTACTACGTCGTGTTTCTGGCACGACGGCGCCTCATCTTGCTGTTATTCATCGCGTTGCCCCTATGGGTCGCCCTGGTGATTCGTTACTTTGGCATACAGTTAATCTTCTTGCCGACGGGACCGGTCGAGTTGATGTTCGACACCGACTTCGGCATCCTATTCTCGACGACTGGGGTCGTCCTCGGGCTCACGAGTGCGCTGTTACCGTTCGCGATTCTCCCCATGTACAGTTCCCTACAATCGATAGACGAGGAACTGGTCGGGGCCGCATCCGTCCTTGGCGCGACGCGCCTGCAGACGTTCCGGAAGGTGATCCTTCCGCTGAGCATCCCCGGCGTCGTCGCCGCGGGCTTGCTCGTGTTCATCCTCGCGGCTGGTTCGTTCCTCGCACCTGCACTCCTGGGCGCACCGTCTGACTTCATGATGGCGAACGTCATCGAGGAGGCCTACGGAACAAGAACGTCGGTCGCAGCGGCGTTATCGCTCATATTCACGGTAGCACTGCTCGCGCTCATCCTCCTCTTCAACTGGGTCGTCAACATCGGGGAGGTGCTCGGCAGCCTATGACGGCCACTAGACCGAGCCTCTTCGAGCGACTGGCGACCTACCCGGTCGTGGTCCTCGTCTACCTCATCGTCTTGATCCCGGTTGTGATGGTCGTCCTAACCTCGTTTACCGTCCAATCGTCGCCGACGATTCCCTACGACGGAATTACCCTCGAGTGGTACGCCAGTCTGTTCGCCGACGATTCGCTGATGGGTGCGCTGTTCGTGAGTACGGTCATCGCAACCTGTGCGGCTATCTTGTCAGGTGTTATAGGGACAATTGCTGCCTTCGGCGTCGTTCGGACCGAGATGAAATACGGCGAAACCTTGGCAACGATCCACCTGCTGCCGCTGATGATCTCTCCGGTAATCACTGGTGTCGCGTTCCTCCAGTACGCGAACCAACTGAATATCCCGCGTGGGTACGCCCAGATCATCCTCGCGCACTCGGTGATCGCGCTGCCATTCGTCTTCCTGTTCGTCAGGTCCCGACTGGTAACGTTCGACGAGCGGCTCGAGGACGCAGCTCGGGTCATGGGCGCGACGAAACTCGAGTCCGTCGTCAACGTGACGCTGCCAGTAATCGCTCCGTCGATGGTCGCGGGCATGTTCACCGCGTTCATCATCTCGTTCGGCGAGTTCACCGCCACACAGTTTCTCACGACGCCGGCGGTGACGACGGTCCCGGTGATTATCTACAACGACATCCAGTTCGGATTGTCGCCAGATATCAGCGCGCTTGCGACCGTCCTCGTCGTCATTATGATCGTGCTGGGCGCACTGAGCGAGCTCATCGAGTGAGCGTTCGGGACCACCTGTTTTTTGCTGACCCAACGGCAACCCGTAGTCGTGACGCGGCCATCGACCGACGAGGTAACCCAGATTCGCCTTCGCTACGAGGACGGAACGGTCCGGATCGACGGCCTCGACGATGGGTCCGTCTCGCCCGGGACGATTGCCGAGACCGTTCCCGATCTCGAGGCGGATCCGCGAACCGACGGCTGGCGCGTTCCCGCGGGACGATACGCCACCCTCCGAACTGCGGTTCTCGAGGCCGTGAATGACTCCGAACGAGTCGACGACGAGGTGCTCGCGTTCGAATCACTCCGACCACTGGAATCGGCCTACGAGCTTCGAGCGTACCAACGGACGGCGCTCGAGGCGTGGCTCGAGACCGACCGGTGGGACGACAGGAATGTTGGTGAAGCGGCCACCGAGCCAGCACTCACCGAGGCCCCTGCGGGAGTCCTCGAGTTGCCCACGGGAAGCGGAAAGACCGTCATCGGATTGAAAGCGATCGAACGGCTCTCGGTTCCGACGCTCGTCGTCGTGCCGACGATCGACTTACTCGAGCAGTGGGAACGAGAACTCGAGGCGGAGTTCGACCAGCCTATCGGGCGCTTCGGAGGCGGCGAGCAACGCCTCGAGGCGATTACGGTCTCGACGTACGACTCGGCGTACCTGAAGGCCGATTCGGTGGGTGACCGATTCGGCTTCGTCGTTTTCGACGAGGTCCACCACCTCGGCGGGGAGGGCTACCGCGAAATCGCTCGGCTGCTCGCCGCCCCTGCCCGCCTGGGGCTAACTGCGACGTTCGAGCGACCCGATAACGCCCACGAGGTCGTCGCGGAAATCGTGGGCCCCCTCGTCCATCGCGTCGATATCGACGAGTTGGCCGGCGATCACTTAGCGAACTACGACGTGAAACGACTCGAGGTCGACTTGCTGCCCGAAGAACGCGAGGAGTACGAACAAAAGCAAGAGACGTTCACGAACTACCTCGCCCGCTCGGATATTCGGATGCAACGGGGTTCTGACTATCAGGAACTCGTCAAACGCTCGGGAAGTGACCCTGCAGCCCGTGAGGCCCTGCTCGCGCGACAACGTGCACGCGAGATTATGTACGGTAGCGACGCCAAACTCGAGGCCCTCGAGGGGATCCTCGACGAGCACCGAGAGGAGCGAACGATCGTGTTCACGGCCCACAACGACCTCGCGTACGACGTCAGCGAGCGGTTCTTGATCCCGACGATCACCCACCAGAGCGGGACCGCGGAACGGCGTGAGATCCTCGAGCGATTTCGCGCGGGGACGTACACGCGGATCGCCACCTCGAACGTCCTCGACGAAGGCGTCGACGTGCCGGACGCCTCCGTCGCGGTCGTGCTCTCAGGCAGCGGGAGCGAACGGGAGTTTACCCAGCGACTCGGTCGGATCCTTCGCCCGAAATCGGACGGCACTCGAGCGATCCTCTACGAAGTTGTCGCAGCGGATACTGGCGAGGAACGAGTCTCAAAGCGTCGACGGGACGAATCTTGATGGCTCGAGTGGCGTCGTCCCGGGAACGTCGCGGGACGTTCTATCGGTGCGGTGGTCGAACCGAGGGTCGAAACGAGTCGAGACTGCCGTGAAACAGTTCGTCTGTCCACTTGGCTGTTATTTGTCGACCGATGAGTATCGGTGAAAGTGTTACCGTTCGAAATCAAATTGGACGGCAATGTCCGCGGGTGCGTATCCCGTATATACAAAGCGGTATCTTCCAGTCTGTAATTCCGGACAGACCACAATTCTGTCAGAGACAGGCCCCGCCTCACTGATTCCGTCTTCAGTGAATTCGATCGTCCAGGAGAATCCGCTCCCGGGTTCCTGACTGACTTCTTCATCAGTGTGCTCGAGTCTGTGGTCTTCGATCGTTCCTCGAACTTCTTCCCATCCGTTTTCGCTATAGAGTTGTAGATTCCACCGGGTATTCGTGCTCGTTACTTGCGCTTCCGACGAGGTGTTCACGAGTTCGAACGTCGCGCTTTCTCCGTACTCGTAGGAAAGATCCATCACTCGTAACGCAAACTCATCTGCGTCCCCGTACACCAACTCATCGTCTTCGTCCTGATACCGAATGCGGTCAAATTCCTCCTCCTCCTCCTCACAGTGTTGTTCGGCAGGGACGTTCTCCGGTCGTCGTCTGGTTGAACTTCGCCAGATACCTCGTCCGAGCCGCCCTCGTTGTCCGAAAGAGTGTCGAGACAACCCGAAACGCCCACCAAAACGGTACATCCGACGAAGAACGTGCGCCTATTCATGTCATTCGAACGCTATTGTACGCGTATATGTTTTCTCCACGTTCAAACAACGATTTCACGTGTCCCCGTCGATCTGCGCGACAAACCGGCTCGATCCCTCACTGGCTTGCGCTCAATACGGACCCCGACGCAGAGGACCTCGAGTCGTCCCTCGAGACCGTCACCGACCCACCGACGGGATTTACCTGATAGTGTTCTCGAACGGCGTCGAATCGATCGGACGGGCATCGATCGACCGGTGGCGAAAACTCCTCGAGTACTCACGACCGAAGTAACAGGACGTTTACCTGTCCCACGGCGTCGAAATCGCGCAGACGATACACGAGTTCGCGCACTCGAGACGCCTCGCCGCGACAGAAAATCGTTTCCAGACACCAGGTACCCTCGTGCGTGTGACTCGTCGTCTTGATGATGTCCTGAAAATCGTGTTGCACGTCGTGAAGGTCGCGGATAACGCGCTCGTGTTGGTAATCGAACGCGAGCGCAGCGGTCACGTCACCCGAGACCGTCTCGAGTTCGGTGTGGGCCTCGATGTACTCTTGCATCGCTTCCCGAACCGCTCGGGAGCGAGAGTCGAATCCCTCGGATTGCCACGTCCGATCGAACTCCGCGAGTAGGTCGTCAGGGATATTGAAACTGGTACGCATCTGTCTACGCCGGTACTAGCGGGGAGAACGAATGGGTGCTGTGGTTTGCTCACGGAGAGTGAGTATTACGGTCCCCGCTATTCGGTGCTAACAGCACTTTTGTGCCGTGTCTGCCGAGAATCGGTATGGATATCGGTCTCGTCGCAGGCGTCGCCGCAATCGGCTTTATTCACGGGGTGCTCCCGGATCACGGGTGGCCGATCGCGGCGACCTACGCGTTGAATCGCTCGCGGACGTGGGTCTATGGGACGGTCACAGGTCTTATTCTCGGGATTGGACACCTGATTAGCAGCGTCGTACTGGTACTGGCGTATTTCTGGTTCAGTCGCTTCGCTGCGTTCGCCGAAGGCCCACTGATGCGGTATCTCGCCGGAACCGTGCTTATTCTACTTGGAATTCACGAATACCGGAACGGCGGGCACGGCACGGGACACGACCACACCGATGAAGCGGGCCACCGTGAACACAATCACACGCATGCTGACGACGAGACACACTGTGACCACGACCACGACCACGGCCACTCGAGTGAGCCCTCCCAGCAGGGGGTGCTGACTCGGATCCGTGAACGGCTGTTCGGCGGCGGGCATCGACACCTGAGCCAAGAAGACGCTGAACGGGGGCTGATGGGCCTCGGGACGACAGCGCTCGTTCTCGGATTCGCCCACGAAGAACCGATTCAAATTCTGGCGATCTGTGCCGGAACGGCCTACTGTCTGGAACTGATGTTGATCTACTCGCTCGTCGTCATCGTTGCAATCCTCGTTCCGACGTTAGTCTTGATCGCGGGCTACGAACGTCATCGGGAAACAGTCGAACGATACACGCCGTATCTGCCGATACTGACGGCGACAGTGTTGGTCGGCATGGGGTTGGCGTTCATTACTGGAATCTTCTAACAGGAGTTGGTCGTACGGTTTTGTTATTCAGAGTAGCGCATGAAAATCGCGTTCAATGTAGGGATTCTATGTCTCGTCTTTTGATTTCATCACTCACAAAGGTTAGACTGACTGGTCGAGTTACCTCGAAGGGGCAAAATGGAGGCAACAAATCCCTACGAGAAATGCTAAAAGCAGAGAATAAGTGGGAATGAGTATCAACCAAAGGAGATTCCCTCCACCAATTATAGATGTGGTCCAAACCGAAAGAAGTGGGCTAATTTGGAAAAGATTGACGAGAAAAAACGTAAGCACAGCAGGGAGAACAAACCACTTTAGCACCGATTTTTCAGTTTCAGACAACATGCACACTAAATAATATTATGTTGACAAATAGTTTCTGGTGATTCACTGCTCCATTTGCAGGTGTAGGTACTGAACTGCCCCGATTCAGTTTCAGTCCCGATTCTGAATACAGAAACTGCGCTCCTATCTACTGCTAAGAGAGACGGAAGAAGCGGATCCCATAATCGAGCCAAAACCGCACTCGAGGCCGTCGAGAACGATCGGGTCGCCGAGAGCGAGTCGCTTTTGACGATACCACACGCAGACCGAGAGGAATGCTGACGAAGGACCTGCTTCGTGTCTCACGGGCCGGCGGCGGCTATCGGCCCCGGTTTGCTGGTCGGGAGCATCGGCCACTCGCTGCGCGCGTCCTCGGGACGTATCAGGGACACGTCGGCGAACCGCGTGCGTCCCTCGAGACCGCCTGCGAGGCGCTCGAGCGCGAGACGGACGATTTCAAACTCGTCCGCGGGTTGGCCGCCTTGCTCGAGCGCGAGGCGACCGTCGAGACCGACGCGGCGATCGATCCCGAACGCGCCCGTCGGAAGGCTTTCGAGGCCGCCGAAGCGGTCGGCGTCGTCACCGAAGACGACCGGGCGATGGCGCTCATTCGTGCGAGCGAATCGCTCGAGTGCTCCGCGGACGACCTCGAGCGAGCGCTGTACGCCGACCTCGAGGAGCGACAGGTTCTCACGGGCGTCGACTCCCGATGGGATCCCGACGATCTCATCGCGCAGTACAACCTTTCGCTCGCTCAGACCGCGCTCTTCGACGCGACCGAGGTTCGGGTTCGCTCGAGCGATCCGAAGACGCTGGTCTCCGCCGTCAAGCGACTGCGGTTGATGTACGAAATAACGCGACTGGACGCGGATTCCACGCCGACGAACGACGACGCAAGAGGAGGAGGTATCGCCGAGCGCGAAGTCGTCGTCACCGGACCCACGCACCTCTTTCGCGCGACGCGTCGGTACGGAACGCGCTTCGCACGACTCCTGCGAACCGTCGCGAAGGCCGAGGAGTGGTCGCTCGAGGCCACGGTCGACGATCGCGGGACCGAACGGACCCTCTCGCTGTCCGACGAGGACCCCATTCGAGTTCCCAACGCGGAGCCAGTGACGGACGTCTCGTTCGACAGCGGCGTTGAATCCGACTTCGCCGGCCGGTTTTCGACGCTCGACCTCGAGTGGGACCCCCGTCGCGAGCCCGAACCCCTCGCGACGGGAACGCGGGTGATGATCCCCGATTTCGCGTTCGACTATGCACACCGCGACTTTCGGGTCTACGTCGAGATCATGGGCTTTTGGACGCCCGAGTACGTCGAGAAGAAACTCGCCCAACTCGAGGGACTCGAGGACGTCGAACTCGTCGTCGCCGTCGACGAGTCACTCGGCGTCGGCGAGGAAATCGAGGCGCGGGATTTCCGGGCGATTCCCTACACGGACACCGTCCGGATGAAAGACGTCGCGGCCGTGCTTCGGGAGTACGAACGCCAACTCGTGGCTGAGAGCGCCGCCGACTTGCCCGCAGAGTTGCGACCCGACGCGGACGTCCGCTCGCTCGAGGACCTCGCCGCGGCTCACGGCGTGAGCGAGGACGCACTGGCGGACGTGGCGTTTCCAGAACACGAGCGGGTCGGGAGAACGCTCGTTCACCCGTCGGTACTCGAGTCGCTGGCCGAGGACGTCGAGGTCGGGATGGATCTCGCGGACGCGGAAGACGTGCTCGAGGAGGTGGGCATCTCCGATTCGAGTGCGATCCTCGCGGAACTCGGCTACCGCGTCGAGTGGGAGGGCTTGGCCGGCGGCACGCTCGAGAGGCGTGATACGCGCGAGTGAGGGCCCGCAACGTCGTTGGAGAGCTCAATCGTTGTTAGAGAGGCTTCCCCGTTCGTGCATCATCGAGAGGCCCCGCTCGAGCCAGCGTCCCCGAAGGTATACGGCACCGACCACGAGGTTTCGCCAGACGAAGTCGGCCACGATGGCGACGTAGGCGGCGGTGACGCCGTACTCGAGTTGGACGCCGAAGACGTAGGTGATGCCGAGCAAGAAGAAGACGGCACCGGTGACCTTCGCGACGAACGGTGGCCGAGTCTCGCTGCCGCCCCGAAGCGAGCCGGCGAGGACGACGTAGCAGGCGATGAGGAACGTCGAGATGGCGTAGGCCTGTGCGAAGCCGACGGCGTAGCCGATCGTTTCCGGATCGTTCGAGAACAGTTGGACGACGGTCTCGGCGAAGACGAAGATCACGACGCCGAGCCCACCGACGGTCAGAACCGCGAGCGCAGCGGTCGCGAGGCCGTTGAAGTACGCCTTCTCGGACTCGCCGCGGCCCAAGGCCTGTCCGGAGAGGACGTTCGCGGCGACGCCGTATCCCCGCGCGAGTGGCGAGGAGATCTGCTGGTAGACCCGCCTGCCAACGTGGTAGGCCGCGTTCACCTCGTCGCCAGTGCCGAACCCGAGCAAGATCGCGTTGAACGGAAACTCGGCGATCAGTTCGGTGATCCCCTCGGCGATGCGCGGTGAACTGATCACGAGCAGTTGTTTCATGATGACGGGCTGGGACGGCCGGACGAATCCCAAATCGCTCCAGGAGCTGTAAATGACGGCGAGAAACGTCAGTGCGGCGAGCACGTCACCGATGGCCGTCGCGACGGCGATGCCGACGATCGATAGCTCCGGAAACGGCCCGAGGCCGAACGCCAGTCCGACGGTGAGGCCGATGTTGAGCGCGTTCGCCACGGCGTTGATGTACATCGGCGTTCGCGTGTCGCCGGTCCCCTGAATCGCTCGCGCGGCGATCATCGTCACGTGAAACGCGGGTGCCGTCAGGAAGATGATCGCCAGATACTGCCCGCCCAGCCGGACGGTCTCGGACCCCGCACCGAGGACGTCGATCGCCCAGTAGCTCCCGACGAGGCCGAAGAGGGCGAAGGGAATCCCCGCGAGAATGCCGAGCAAGAGCGCCTGCGTGACGGCTTCGTCTCGATTGGCCGTCTGTCCGCTTCCCGTATCCTGACTCGAGAGGGCGATCGCGCCGTCGCCGACGCCGAGACCGAACCAGAGGGGGAGGCGGCCGTAGATGTCTGCGAGGCCGACGGCGGCGACTGCGGCGGGAGAGAACATCCCCGCGACGAGGAGGTCGGTGGTCCGCATCAGCGTCCGGAGGACCTGCTCTGCCATTACCGGCCAGGAGAGGCCGAACACGCGTCTCCAGATGTCGATGAGCCGACCACGTCCCGACCCTACCGATGGCTCCACGAATGAGTGGATGTGCCAGGTCTCCCTTGTAATTTCAGTTACCGGCGACCCGCCACGTCGCGAGAATTGAGGGGAAACTCGAGTCGTTCGGCGATGTGAGATGACTAGCTGTGACGATGTGAAGAACGATCGTTGGTCTATTTCAGCCACGTATCACGATACCGTGGTCACAAACGTTGCGTGCGAGTGTCGGTGAAGAGTCGTGGTACCGCGACCCCCGGAAGGGTTATCCCTCGTCCGACTCTCTGTTTGTTTGTAATGGCAAACGGTAAGGTTGATTTCTTCAACGACACTGGCGGCTACGGTTTCATTTCGACAGATGACGGCGACCTCGACGACGACGAAGACGTTTTCTTCCACATGGAGGATGTCGGCGGCGAAGACCTCACGGAAGGTACTGAGGTCGAGTTCGACATCGAGTCCTCGCCCAAGGGGCCTCGCGCGACGAACGTCGTTCGGCAGTAATACCGAAACACAACTGTCGTTCACAGCGACAGACAACAATTTCAATTTTTCAGAAGATTGCACGTCTGAGTTGACGCTCTCTGTCCACTCTGGACGTCCCGTTGTGCGCCTCGGGTTCGCTCGTGAGTCGAGAAACCAGCGGTTTCTCGTCATCACGAACGTCGCTTTGGGTCTTTCGAACGACTTCGATCACTCACCTCTCTGCACAAAAGTATACGTTACAAGGCCGCTCGCTCCCGTCGGCCGCTCGCGGACGGTGTGCTTGCGTCGCGACCGCAGCGGTAGTCTCCACCTGTACGTGCTCTGACAGTGCTGGATACACCATTGAACAGTAACTGCCAGCCAACCGGTCGTGTCTCCGGTGTCGAACTGCGCGACAGAAATCGGATGTCTTCGAAAACGTTACCCACGATATTCGTGTGCCATGGGAACCATTCAAGGAAGCCGACGTAAATTGGCGAGTATGCACGTACTCGTCGTCGGCGGCGGGGGAACGATCGGTTCGACCGTCGCGTACACGCTCGCGACGCAACATCCGTCACTCGAGGTAACGCTCGCCGACCCGAAAGTAGAACGCGCGGAAGGTCACGCGATCGATCTGTTCCACTCCCGCTCTCACGCAGCGCACGCGATTGGCCGCCCGGAGTTCGAGACCTCAACACTCGGCGACGTCTCCGTCATCGACCCCACCTCGAGTCCCGGACCCGACCCCGTCGAGGCTGCAGACGCCATCGTCGTCACCGCGAGCGAGCCTCGCTCACCCGATAGTTTCCAACGCGGCGGCCGACTGTCCGTCCTCGAGCGAAACCTCGAGATCGCGAGCGACCTCGGCGAGTGGTTCGCGTCGGCCGATCCGACGCCGACGGTCGTCGTCGCGAACCCCTCTGATCGGGTGACTCACCGCCTCTGGGAGGCGAGTGGCTGGCCTCGAGGGTCGTTCCTCGGCTACTCGCTCTCGGAAACGGCGCGGATCGCGGACGAAATCGCGCGTCGGGTTTCGGAACGCGAGGCTGCAGACGGCCGAGTATCGGCTGCCGACGTCTACTGTCCAATCCTCGGCGAGCACGGCGAGCACATGGTTCCGGTGTTCTCGAGGACGACCATCGACGGCCGTCCAGTCGAGTTCCCGGAAGCAGAACGCGCGGAGATCCTCGATTACGTTCGGTCGGTCCCCTACGACGTCATCGATATGCGCGACAATGGCGACTCCTCGCGATGGGTTACCGGTCGCGGTATCTCGCTGATCGTCTCGAGGCTACTCGAAGGCGGAACCGACCCCAACTCGGATCCCGTCTGTCTGGCGACGCCACTCGACGGCGAGTACGGACTCGAGGGCGTCAGCCTGAGCGTGCCGGTCGTGCTCGACGAAACCGGCGTCGCCGAAATCGTCGAGTGGGAACTCTCGGCCGACGAGCGCCAACGACTCGAGCGCGCGGCCGAGTCGATTCGCGAATCACTCGAGCACCGCTGAAACTCTCGGGCATCGCTGGTCGCAGACTGCGTGTTTCGAACGGAGTGTGCTGACCGATCGAAGACTGGTGCACTCCGACCTCGAAGACCCACAACCGACCGTATCCGTCCGGGTTCCAACATGTGTAGTGTGCAGCCTTAAGGGGTTGAACTGTCAGTATGAGAATGTGCACTACTCGTGAGCCACTCGCCTTCCACCGAGCCGAGACATATCTTGCTCGTCGAAGACAATCCGGGCGACATCAGGTTGATCGAAGAAGCCTTCAAGGAGATTGTCACCGAGACGGAATTCTACACCGTCACCGACGGCTATCCGGCACTCGAGCGCTTGCGCAACCACCAACAGGATCCGTCGCTTCCTACGATCGATCTCGTCCTCCTCGATCTCAACTTGCCTCGACTAGGCGGATTCGATGTCCTCGAGCGACTCGAGGACGATCCCGACCTCGCTGCCCCACCCATCATCGTCCTGACGAGTTCGGAGACGATCGACGACATCTCCAAAAGCTACGATCTCAGTGCGAACGCGTATCTGACGAAGCCGAGCAGTCCAAACGAGTTCGCCGAGTTGGGGCACGCGATCGAAGCCTTCTGGTTCGAACAGGCTGAGTTGCCGCCTCTCTCGACGTAATTACACCGTTCGCTGGCGTCCCTTCGGCACCATCGAACGCAGTTCGTCGTGAACGTAGAGGCCGATTCCGATCGGTTCGCGTTCGCCCGCAATTTCGTGGGCTGCGATCAGGTAGCCCCAGTCGCCGTCCCATCCCTCGAGGACCTGATCCTCGCCCGCTGCGAAGCGTCTTGCCTGTTCGTCCTCGAGATCGATCACGCACGCGTTCGCGTGGCGACCGAAACGCTGAGCGAAGTCCGTCGTCGGCTTCCAGTGTTCCTGTCGGGTTCGCAGGCATGTCATTCCGATCGCTTCGATCTCGAGAGGCGACGGTGCCTCCCCGGCGTAGATCCAGATCTTGCCGGCCCCCTTCTCCCAGAAGGTGTACTCCTCGAACGTCTCAGGGGGTATCTCGAATCGGTCCGCGAAGTAGTCGACGACCGCTTCACGGCTGACTCGGCCTTCGACGGTCCGTTCGTCGGGTGTTTCGGGGAGTCGATCGAATCGCTGGCCGTCGTTTTGCTCGGTCTCCGTGGGGGACGAGTCGTCACCCATCAGGCGCTCACCTCCAGTTTCGCGACGAAAAAGCCGCCGGTGTCGTTGTGGTGCGGGTAGATTCTGGCGGCTTGCTCGAGGGCCTCGTCGTACCCCTCGCCGTCCCACTCGGTGAGTCCCGGCGAGTACTCGAGGTCGATGTCGAAATCGACGACGCGACAGGATTCGGTCTCGAGGGCGTGTTGGACGACGGCTTCGTTCTCTTCGGGGGCGAACGTACACGTCGAGTAGACGACCGTGCCGCCCTCGCGGGTAGCCTGAATTGCTCGACGGAGAATTCCCTTCTGGATGCCCGCGACCGAACTAATGTGGCCCTCCGACCAGTTGTCCAGTGCGTCGGGGTTCTTCCGAATCGTCCCCTCACAGGAACAGGGCGCGTCGACGAGCGTCCGGTCGAACTCGTCGAAGGTGAATCGCTCGAGCGAGTAGTTTCGGGCGTCGTCGTTCGTCACCGCGAGGCTCGTCGCGCCGAGTCGCTCCGCGTTAAATCGTAGGGCCGAGATGCGACCGAGGTTGCTGTCGTTCGCGACGACGGTGCCGCGGTCGTCCATACGCGCGGCGATCTGGGTGGCCTTCCCGCCCGGCGCGCCACAGCAGTCCCAGACGCGCTCGCCGGGTTGGGGGTCGAGGACGACCGGCGGGACCGCAGACACCTCTTCCTGTCCGTGCGTAAAGCCGTGGAAGGACGTCCACGTCGATCCCGGCGAGTCGGTTTCGAGACGCAAGACGCGAGGGTTCCACGCCGCCTGTTCGTACGCGACACCGTGCTCGTCGAGTGCCTCGAGCGTGCGCCCGACCGAGGCCTTGATCGTGTTGATGCGAACGGCACTGCCGAGTGGCCGCGCGCAGGCCTCGAGAAACGCCTCGAAATCGTCGACGATCGGCCGATACCGCTCGAGTGGCTCCATGTACCCTCGTTTGGGAGAGCCGGCGTTTGTGGGTTTCGAAGCGCGATATCGCTGCCGACTCGCTTTCAGCCCCATCGTATCGGTCGTCTCCCCCGTCGATTTTATGAGCGCGCCGGAACTCTGTTCATCCATGGCACAGATTCACTTGCAAGGTGAGGAAGCCGACCTCGAGGACCCGGTGTTCGTCGAAGGGTTTCCCGGACTCGGACTCGTCGGCAAAATCGCGACCGACCACCTCGTGCGCGAACTCGAGATGCGCTACTACGCGAGCGTCGACTGTTCGGGGCTTCCCGGTATCGGCGTCTACCGAAGCGGCGAGCGAACCGCACAGCCGCCAGTTCGACTCTACGTCAGCGAAGAACACGACCTGTTCGCCCTCCAAAGCGACACGCCGATCGCCTCCGGTGCCGTTCACACCGTCGCCGACTGTCTGACCGAGTGGATCGTCTCACAGGAGGCGACCCCGATCTACCTCAGCGGGCTTCCCGCCGAGCGAGAAGGACGTCCCGCCGTCTACGGCGTCGGAACGGGGTCTGCAGACGAGTTACTCGCGGACCACGACATCGACCTGCCCCCCGAAGACGGCGTCGTCACGGGGCCGACCGGTGCACTCGTCAATCGCGCCATCCACCGCAATTACGAAAGTATCGGCCTCGTCGTCGAATCTGATCCGCAGTTTCCGGATCCCGAAGCGGCGAGCGCGCTCCTCGAGGACGGAGTTATGCCCCTCGCCGGACTCGAAATCAACGTTCAGGACTTAGTCGACCGAGCCGAGGAGATTCGCGAAAAACGCGAACAGTTCGCCCAGCAGATGCAACAGATCGGCCAAGAAGGGAGCACGCAGGCCCAGCCGTTGCGAATGTATCAGTAACGCCGCCCGTCACGTTCCCGAGGGTCGCGGAGTCCGTCAAGGCTTGCAGAGTCCGTCAAGGCTCGCGGAGTCGTGTCTGAGTGCCATCCTGAACGCTGGCCAACTCGTGAACGCCCCGAGGCGTCACCCCACTTCGTCCCCCCAGCCTCGAGATTCTCGGAAATGAACTCGATTCAACGTGTGTTGGTGTCACAGCAGCGTCAGGACAATTTCCCCGTATTTTTTATAACTGAAACCGTTCGAACGGATACCAATGGCATCGAAGACCAGGACGTCCGATATGGTCGTCGTCGGCGGCGGCACGGGTGGGTGCTTCGCGGCATCGACCGCCGCCCGCGAGGGCCTCGACGTCGTCTTACTCGAGCGAAAGAGCGAGGACGACGGCGGCCACATCGCCTGTGGCGACGGCATCAAGGGAAAGAGTACGTTCCCCGACGTCGTCGACCGCGACCGACTCAGAGCCGAGTCGTTCACCAACGAAGGCATTACGCGCGCCGTCTTCGAGAACCCACAGACTGACGAACGCCTCGATATACCCTTCGAACGGTCGGGTGCCGTCGTCGACCGATATCGGTACGGACAGGTGTTGCTCGAGGAGACCGACCGCGCGGGCGTCGACATCCACTACAATACCATCGTCAACGACGTTATCCAGCCGAACGGACAGGTAGAGGGTGTCACGGCTATCCGAGACGACGACGTCATCGAGTACGAAGCCGACGTCGTCGTCGACGCTGCTGGTGCCCTCTCCGTCTTGCAGGACAAAGCTAACCTCGCCCGTTCGTCGTTCGACACGAACGTTAACTACTCACAGTTCTGTTCGGCCTACCGAGAGGTCCTCGAGGTGCCCGAACCGGTCGAGTGGGACGACGCGCTCGTCTTCAAGCCGACGGCCGAACTCGGCTACCTCTGGTACTTCCCGCGCTCTTCGACGGAAATCAACGCCGGACTCGGCTTCCAAATGAGCCAGGAGCCGATGGAACTCGTCGACGTGCTCAAAGACGACATCGCCAACCGCGCGGAGTTCGAGGGAGCGACGGTCAAGAACAAACTCGGAGCGGCGCTGCCAACCCGACGGCCGTTAGATTCCGCAGTTCATCCCGGGTACGTCGCTGTCGGTGACGCTGCTGGACACGTCAACCCCTGTACCGGCGGCGGCATTCCCGGCGCTGCGAAAGCGGGCCACTGGGCCGCGAAGGTTGCAACGGAAGCGATTTCGAACGGCGACGTGAGCGAAGGGGCACTGTGGGAGTACAACCACCGCGTTCAGACCGATTTCGGGAAGCGCTTCGCGGCGATGGACCTCTACAACATCTTCGGCACCGCGCGAGACCTCGACGAGCTAATCTCGGTCATCACCGTCCTCCCCGGCCAGCAACTCGTCGATACTATCGGCAAGCAGGGAACTGCCGAGATGAGTATCGGCCTGAAGCTCAAGACGCTGATCAAGACCGTCGGCCACTGGGACACGCTCTACGACCTCTACAAGGTCCAGAAATCGGCCGGCACGCTCAAAGACGTCTACGATAGCTACCCGGACGGCCCCGAACACTTCGACGCCTGGCAGGCCGAGCGCGACTCCGTGATGGATCGAGTCTACGACATCACGGGCGCGGAGCCGAAGTACTAATTCGACGCCGCGAACTCGATAAAACGGCTGTCCAACCACGTTCCCCCGCAACATATTACGATGTACCGCCTCCACGTCGTTCGGTATCGTTGTAGTTCTCACCGAACGTCTGTTCAGATTCGTCACGACAGCGCGGGCGATAGACACCTACGCCAGCGAAGCCAGTGAACCTGCCGACACGAGTTTGGAACACGACACCCTGAGGCGAAATCTCGGTTGAAATCGTCGTTTGATACGAGGCGTGTTCGTGCCACCCGTGCCCGCTACGACTTTCAACGACTGTTGCGTATTCCTCAACAATGCTCTCCCAACGCGCGTGAGCGAAAATTATACGTCGAGTGGAATTATACAACAGAGATCCATGGTTTCACCAGGGGAACTTCGGCTAGTAAACAAACTGACAGAAAAAGAGTCGTTCGAGCCGGAAATTACCGATACTGGCGCTGTGAGCTATCCGGATGTGACCCAACTCCTCGACGATGCCGACGGCAAACCGGCTGACGTCCTCGAGCACTTCGCCTCTCGTGACGTGTTAGCGGGCGAGTTTGTCTCAAAGGTGTATATTTGCCCGGAGTGTACCACCGAAGGCCTGCAGTATACCACTGTCTGTCCAGCATGCGAGGCCCCGAACGCTACCGAGACACTCGTCCTCGAACACGCCTGCGGATACGCCGGTCCCGAACTGGAGTTCGACGCAGGAGACAAGTACCACTGCCCAGACTGTGAGATGGAACTTCAATCCGAGGACGTCGATGAAACGACGCGATACGTTTGCAACGAGTGTACGGAGATAGCCGACGTTCCGGACGAGCGCCTCTGGTGTCGGGAGTGTTTTTCCATAATCCAGACGTTAGCGGCAATTGAGCGAGTGTTATATCGATACAGTCTCAGCCCCACTGGCAAACAGTGGCTATCTCGACAAAAGGACGCCCGACAGACGATTGCAGAGGCATTAGAGGAACGCCGCTTTGAGATAGAGATTGACATGACAGTCACCACTGAAGCAACGTCCCAGTCTGTCCACGTCTTTGCCGAGGACAGTATGATGGGCGATCAGCGGGTCGTGGGCATTTACGAGACGCCAGACACCGACCGTGTTGACGAGTTCTGTGAAATCGCGAACTCGCTCGAGGCACATCCGATCGTCATTACAACCTCGGGAACTGTCGAGGAGGATGTCACAGCGCGTGCGGAAAGCGCCGAATTGACACTGCTCGCCTTCGACGGAGATGGGACGCTCACGACGGAGTACGACACCGTGGGAAGTGATAAGCAAGGGTTCCTGCAGCGACTCACCGCTGCTATCGATGTTCCCGTCCGAGAGAGACAATAGCGAATCAAGAGCAACGAAACGGGTGGTGGTGGGACCGACTGGATCGTAATTTTATACCAGTTGGCATTGTCAAAGAGAATCACACACATGATTGGCAAAGACACCAGTCTGACGTCGGCAGAACGGGAGTACCTCTCTGAGTGTATCGAGACCCTCGAGCAAGAGGTCTTCGTCGACCGACTCGACGAGGAACACTTCCAGGAACTCGATCGGAACGAAGAATCGCGGGCGGACTGGGAGGAGTACGTCCGTCGGATGGGGTCTCACGACTTCGCTGGAATCACCGTTCCCGAGGAGTACAACGGAGCGGGCGGCACCGTCGTGGAGACCGTACTCGCCGAGCAGGCGATCGGCTACTGCGGAACGATCGTCCACGCCTGCCAGACATCGCTCACCCAGCACGTGGGCCGGACGCTGTACGAACACGGCAACGACCACCTCACGGAGACGTACCTCGCACCGATGCTCGAGGGCGAGTTGATCGTCTCGCAGGCGTACACGGAACCCTCGAGCGGGACGGACCTCGCCCATCTCGAAACAACCGCCGACAAAGACGGCGACGAGTGGGTGGTAAACGGACAGAAGCGGTTCATCGACTTCGCTCGCTACGGCGACTTTTACTTCCTGCCCTGTCGAACGAGCGGTGACGATGGGGACCGCGACGGCGTCTCGCTGCTCGTCGTCGACGGCGATGCCGACGGGATCGAATTCCTCGAGTCGCAGTCGGACTGGCACGGCTTCAGAGGAACGGCAGCGGCGTGGATGGAATTCGACGACGTCCGCGTCCCCGAGGCAAACCTCGTCGGCGAAGAGGGAGCCGCCTGGTCGTACATCACCGACGAGTTGAACCTCGAGCACCTGACCGTCGCTCGGTACTGTCTGGGTGCGAGTCAACGGGCGCTCGAAATCGCCGCGAACTACACGGAGAATCGGGTCGTCAACGAGCGCCCCACGTCGCGCTATCAGGCCGTCAACCACTCGGTCGCGGAGATGGCGACGAAACTCGACGCGGCGTACCTGCTCAACACTCGAGCGGCCCGAATACTGGACGACCGTGGAATCTCCGCCGGTCGGATGGAAGGCGCCATGGCGAAGTGGTACGGGAACGACCTCGCCCACGAGATTGCGGACACCTGCATCCAACTCGTCGGTGGGATCGGAACGACCACGTCGTATCCGATCGAGCGCATCCAGCGAGACGTCCGTGCCGGCCGATTCCTCGGCGGCGCCTCCGAAGTGATGAAGAGCGTCGTCCAGCACGACGCCTATCGCGTCCTCGAGGACGAGGAGTTCGACGGCTCCTACGTCGGCAACGAACTCGAGGGGCTCCCGTGGCTCGACGGGCGGACTCGGACGTCAGAGACGCCGGGCGACGAGTGAGCGCCGTTCGAACGAATCGGTGGCCTGTGCGACCGTCGAGAGGAGGCAGCCCCCGACGCACTTGCTAACTTATAACACATATTCTGTGCAATCCTCGTGGTATGTCACTCGAGACAGCACTCACACAGCTCTCCGCGAGCGAACTCGCGAACCGAATCAGAACGGGCGACGTCACCGCGAGCGACGCCGTCGAGGCCCACCTCGAGCAGATCGAGCACGTAGACGACGAGCTCAACGCCTTCGTGACCGTCTGTGCAGACGACGCTCGCGAGGCTGCCGCCGAAGCCGACCGGGCGCTCGAGCGAGGTGACGATGTCGGTCCGCTCCACGGCGTCCCGCTCGCGTTGAAGGATCTCGGCGCGCTCAAGGAAGGCGTTCGCCACACGTCCGGCTCGCCGCTCTTTTCCGAAAACGTCGCGAGCGAAACGTCGGCGATCGTCGAGCGACTCGAGGACGCAGGGGCGATCGTCATCGGCACGACGAACACGCCCGAGTTCGGGCACAAGGGGACGACCGACAACGGGCTGATCGGCCCGACGGCGTCGCCGATCGACACGGACCTCAACGCCGGCGGCTCCTCTGGCGGCTCGGCGGCGGCGCTCGCCGCTGGCATGACCTCGCTCGCGACCGGGAGCGACGCTGGCGGGTCGCTTCGAATTCCCGCCGCAGCCTGTGGCGTCTACGCGATCAAGCCGACGTTCGGACTCGTCCCGGACGACGGGCGACCGACCGCGTTCGGCCGGAAAACCCAACACGTCACGAAGGGCCCGATGGCCCGGACGGTCGAGGACGCCGCGCTCATGCTCGAGGCGATGGCTGGATCTCACCCCGCGGACCCCTCGAGCGTCCCCGTCGATATCGACCCGCTGGGGGCGCTCGAGGACTCGATCGACGATTGCCGGATCGCCTACAGTCCGGATCTCGACGTCTTTCCGGTGACTGAGGCGGTCCGCTCGACCGTCGAGGACGCCCTCGGGGCGTTCGAAGCTGCCGGAGCAACCGTCGAGGAAATTACGGTCGATCACGGCTCTACGCTCGAGGAACTTCAGGAAGCCACGATGGCGACGTATATGACCTCGATTCTCGAGACCGCGACGGTGCTCGAGGAAGCCCACGGCATCGACGTGCGAGAGCACCCCGACGAGGTTTCGGACAGCTTCCTCGCGATGGTCCACATCGGCGAGAAGTACGGCCCCACGGAACTCGCTCGCTCCGGAATCGTCCGAACGGCGTTCTACGACGCGGTTCAGGACGTGCTCGCGGAGTACGACGTGCTCCTCACGCCGACGCTCTCGCGCGCCGACGTCGGCCTGCGAGAGGACCTCGCCTCGAGTGCGTGGGAGTGGCCGCTCACGTGGCCGTTCAACTGGACCGGCCACCCCGTTGCCGCCGCACCCGCCGGCCTGACCGCTGATTCACACCCCGTCGGCCTCCAGCTTGCTGGTGGGCGGTTCGAAGACGAGACCGTTCTGGCCGCGAGTCGAGCACTCGAACGCGAACGGCCGTGGGACCATCTCTACGAGTAGGGTCACCCGAATCGGACCGAATACCGACATCGGCGTTTTCCGCCGGACACCACCCTCGCCGCAACCCCAACCCATTTTCGCCCGACGGACCAGTCTTCGCTCATGGGAACGAACGACGCCGACGCAGTCTCACCTGAACAGTGTCCGACTACGAGTGGCGGTATGCCGATGCTCGGCTTTGGCACCTGGCAACACGACGACCCGACGCAGTGCGTCGAAAGCGTCACAACTGCACTCGAGACCGGGTATCGCCACATCGATACCGCACAGGCCTACGACAACGAGGAGTCAGTCGGCGACGGCATCGACGCGGCCGACGTCGACCGTGACGACATCTTCCTCGCCACCAAAGTGTGGATCTCGAATCTCGCCTACGACGACGTCCTCGAGACCGCTCGAGCGAGTATCGACCGACTCGGCGTCGACGCACTCGACATGCTGTACGTCCACTGGCCGGCGCGGACGTACGACCCAGAAGAGACTCTCGCCGCGTTCTCGGAACTGTACGACGAGGGACTGATCGAGAACGTCGGCGTCAGTAACTTTTTGCCCGAGCAACTCGAGGTCGCCGTCGACGTCTGTGACGCACCGATTCTGGCGAATCAGGTCGAATTGCATCCGTTGCTTCCACAGCCGACGCTTCGCGATACCTGTGCGGACTACGATATCGACGTCGTCGCGTACTCGCCCATCGCCCGCGGTGAGGTGTTCTCCCAGCCAGAACTACAGGCAGTCGCCGAAAAACACGGCGTCAGCGAAGCACAGGTCAGCCTCGCCTGGTTGCGCGAGAAGGGTGTGACACCGATTCCGAAAGCGACGAGTGAAGACCACATCCGTGACAATTGGGCGTCGTTGTCACTCGAGTTAGATCGAGAGGATATCGATCGAATCGATTCGATCGAGGAGACCGCTCGTCAGGTCGATCCGGACTTTGGACCCTGGAACTGACCGATTCGCGTTCTGTTCCTCCCCGCTCTCCATCCCGCCCCCACATATCAGTACGAGCAACATACTCGAGTTCGTGAAAAGCAGGAAAGTTTACGGTATCACGGCTTTTTGGCTCGCGTATGTCCGCCCGCTCACGACAACGTGGCGGTGGTGGGGTCGTCGGTGCAATCAGGACCGACGTTCAGCGGTTACACGGTGCGTGGATGGAACTCGTCTTTCCACGCCAGCGTGGCCGCGGTCACTCCGTCATGGGGAAGTGGAAGCCCGACACCCTCCCGCAGCGAATCGGTTACCACACCTGGAGTTCGCTCGGATTCCTCGGCTTGCTCCTCTTGTATCCCCTCACCGTCATTGGACTCGCAACCCGCTTTTACGCGGCGAAACTCGACTCGACCCGGACCCGTCTTGGCATCGTCGGCGTCACGGCCATGGCCGTCGTCGTCTGGGGTACCTTGACGGTCATCGCCCACCTTCGGCTCCCGACCGAAGCCGTCATCGCCATCGCGGCCGCGAGCAGCGTCGCAACCGTTTCGACGGCGCTCGCCGCGATTACCTCGAAGTTCGGCGGGCGACTTACCTCGGTGTTGCTTGCCTACCCGTTCGCGATGACCGCGCTGTTCTTGCCACCCGTCGTCGCCGCACTCGTTACGCCGTCGCTCGAGGGCGTCGTCCTCGAACCCAGCTACGACTTCGCGGTCTGGGCGCTCGATAACGTCCTCTACATTGGCGACCTGAACGAGTACCTGCGCGCGAACTACCAACTCGAGGGGGCCGCCTACGCCGCGATGTGGGTCGGCATCTCGTTCCCGCTTGGCTGGTTCCTCGGTATCGTCATCGCACTGGCGAATCTGGTTCGCCCGTCCCGGTAAGAACGTACTCGATTTGTGAACGGTCGCAAACGGACGACCGATTTCCGACATCCTTTGGCGACCGATTTCCAACAGTCTCGTATGGAGTTCAACGAACTCACGACAGGAATCGCGTTCGTCGCCATCATCGCACTCGGCGTCGGCGGAATGATCGCGACCGACATGATGCAAACCGACGACGTGTTGATGATGGTCGCCCCGTCGATGATCGCATTCGGCGCGATCATGCTGGGGATCGGCGTGAAATTCGGCGAGTATCGCGCGACGAACTGAGCGCGGAGAATGCGGTCAACGCTGTCAGCGCGGTTCGAACGGCACTACTCGCCAGCACCGACTGTACACGACGTGAGGTGGACGGAGAAATCCGACACCTCGTTCCGGTTCACTCGGTCGCGATCACTCGAGTCCACTCACATGTAGCCGAGGTCGCGCAGGCGCTCCATCAGGTCCTCTTTGTCCTGGGCGCGCCCGGCGCGCTCGGTCGTTCCCTCGAGGTCCTGTAACCAGGCGGGCTCTTCTTCCGATTTCTCGGTCGAAACCTCGCTGCCGAGCGAGCGGAAACCGGCGAAGTACTTCGGCGAGATCGGGATGTCGGCCTGATCGACGCCCTCCGGAAGGTCCTCGTCGCTTTCGGGGACGTAGCCGTCCTCGGGGAAGTTCTCGACCGTGTCCGGAACGACGAAGTTCCAGAAGGCCTCCCAGACCGCAGCCTCGTCGAACTGCAGAATGGGCTGAATGCGGTCGTGTGGCGGGTAGATGTCCGGATCGTGACGCGGCGAGAAGAACGTCTCGTCCGCACGGGCTTCCTGTTCGTCCCAGCGAACGCCGCTGATGACGCCGTCGAACTCGTACTCCTCGAGGGCGTCGTTGAGGGCGACCGTCTTCAACAGGTGGTTCCCGACGTAGGTGTCGAGCAAGAACGGGAACGTCTCTTCTTCGTACTCGAGGATCTCTCGAACGTGGTGTTGGTTGTGCTCGGAGAGCTCCGAAATGTCGATTTCGTCGCCAGGCTCGAGGCCGTGTTCGTCGACGTACTCGCCGACGTTCTCGTTTCGAGCGTAGATGACCTCGAGATCCCACTTCGTCGCCCAGTGGTCGACGAAGTCGTGAATCTCGTCGAAGTGCTGGTAGTGGTCGATGAACACCGCCGGCGGTACCTCGAGGTCGAAGCGCTCGGCGACCTCCTTGATGAAGTACAGCGTGAGCGTCGAGTCTTTTCCGCCGGTCCACATGACCGCCGGGTTCTCGTACTCCTCGAGGCCGGTCCGGGTGACCTCGATCGCTTTCTCGATTCGATCCTGGATGTGCGGGTAATCCTCCGGATCTTCGCCATCGCCGTCGTCGTAGTCCACGTCGACGTAGTCGGGGAAGTTCTCCGTCATGCTGTGTAATGAGATATAATTACCTCATTTAAACGCTTTGGGGGAGCGGAAACGTCTGACGGAAACTGCGACGACTCGGGGCGACACGCGCTCGGTTGAAACCACCACGAGACGCCGCAGTCCGTGACCGAGGACGGATCGCGGCTACCGGCACTACCCCTCGTATATGTGACGTTCGGTGACTGTCAGTGGAGGAATATCGTTCGTCGCAACGATTTCACTCGAGTCCAACCGTGGCGACGCGGTGGTGACTGCGACGCTAACATGCTCACGACAAGACGAGGAATATATTGCCACAGTCACAAATTCGTGACTATCGGACACGTTAGCTTGAGTCAGCGGGGACGATGACGAGGCTAATCGAGTGATAGGGATGGTCGAATCGCTGGAACAGACGGCATCGAAACGGTACCAGCGACGAAAACGCCACGAACGACGGCGGCGTCTCGCAGGAGGACTAGTCGGGATTACTCGTCTTCTTCTTCGACGACTTCTGGATCGCTCATCGCGCTCTGGAGGCTGTCGAGTCCGTTGACCCACTCGGTGACGAGGCCGTACTCGAGGTCCTCTGCGACGCCCATATCGAGTTCCTCGCCGTCGATGATGAGGGTGCCGGCCTGTGCGGCGTAGCCGAGTGCGGCGTCGAGTTCCTCCTCTGCTTCCGCGTCCGCCGCGGCGCCGAGGTAGTCGCCGACGCTACCGTCTTCCGGTGGGCCGCCAGCGATGTACTCCTCCGCGGCGAAGAACACACAGACGAGACTCGTCTGGACACCGTCGACGAGGATCAGTTTCTCCTCGTCCTCGATGTCGACCTCGCCGAGAACGATCTCGCGGACGTCGGCGATCTCCTCGAGTGCGGCCTCTTCCTCGAGGTCCCCGTCGTCGTAGGCGGCGACGATTTTCGCGATCGCGATCGCCGTGTCGTCCTGCAGATTCAACAGGAGGCGTGCCGACGATTCGTCTTCCGGATCGATCTCTTCGTCTTTGATGCGGCCGATCCAGTTTTGCCAACGTTCCTCCGAGTAGAACTCGGTCGGGGGATTGCTCATACAGACACCTACACCGGCCGCTTGAAATGCCTTTCTCTACCGTACGGTAATCCGAACGAACCGTTACCGGCCGTTCTGTGACGTTAGAGGGTTCCTTCCGTATCAATTCCGTAGACGAGATCCGGAGTTTCGACGTGGGCATTCCGGACCGCTTCGGCGTGACCGTTCTCGAGTAACCACGCCACCCGTCGTGGCACAGTTTTCGGCCCCAATACGGCCCCCGGCCGGTCCGGATCGTCGATATAGTCGGTCTCCATGAGGAACGGTTCGCCGCGTTCAGCGGCCGTCTCGAGTCGCTCCTTGTCACACATCACACTCGGAATCGGCCCCTCGAGTCGGCCGCCTGCGTAGTGTTTGACGACCTTGTGTCGCGGGAGGCCCGCGTCCTCGGCCCACTCCGCAACCTCGGTCATCTCCTCGCTCGCTTCCGCGTGGAGTTGCACGGCACACTCGAGGTCGGCCCCGCGTTCGAACGCGTGACACATGACGGCGTTCGAGGCCTCCCAGACGGCGTCGTCGACCTCGTAATGCGGGCGGCCTGATTTCAGTGCCAGTGCGTCGCCCGCGTCGACGTACTCGCCGGCCACGTCGATTCCAGCTCGCATCAAATCGCGTGCGTCCGCTGGTGTGAACCCGCGCTCGTCGACGAGTCGCGACACGAGTCCGGGATGAATCCCGAGGACGGGCCAGGCTCGCCCCTCGAGTTCCTCGTCGGCTTCGTCGACGATTTCGATCGTCCGCTCGAAGACCTCCCGGAAGTCCTCGCCAGTCTCGGCCTCGACGCCGAGGTGCCAGGAGGGTTTGTTGACGACGAGCAAGTGTGTCCCGCCGACTCGGGCGAAGTCTCGAACCGCGTCGATGCCGCGGTGGTTGTCCGGATCGAGGTGGAGGTGATTGTCGAGTACGGGCGTCTCCTCGTCGATCATAGCGGACAGTAGAACGCGCCGCGGGAAAACGCTCCGACTTCCAACGAAGGCGGCGGCCACCTCAGTTATCGAGCGTGATCGCGTCGTCCGCGGCGTTTTGCAGGGCGTCCGAGCGACCGTGTTCACCCGGGGCGATCGCGATCGTCTCGACGCCGACCGACCCCGCGTACTCGAGGGCGGGCTTGAAATCCGTGTCTCGGGAAGCGATCGCGAGTCGGTCGATCGTGTTCTCACTACACAGCGCGGTCGCGTCGACGGCGAGTTTCACGTCGACGTCACCGCTCGTGATGATGACCTCGAAGCCTCGCGCTTCGGCGGCCTGGATGAGCCCCGGCGTCGCGTGTTCGTCGAGATAGATCCGGATGATCCCGACGCGGCCGAGGTCGCGCGCGGCGTCGCGCAGGTCGTTCAGATCGACGTCGAACTCGTCGCGAAAGACGTTCGGCCCGTCGACGAACAGGCCCACCGACGGCTCGCGGTCGAGTGCGGGCTCCTCGCTCCGGCCGAAACGGGCGCGAACGCGGTCGAACATGCTCGAGCGTTTCTTGGGCCGCGAGATAGATGTGACGAAAGTGACCCGCTCGCGCTCAGTCGCTCACTCGAAGATAAGGTAATCGCGTTCGTCGTGTTGGACGGAGATCCACTTCGGTTCGGTGAGTTCGTCGACGATCCACTCGCCGTGATAGCGCCCGAGTCCGGACTGCTTGACGCCGCCGAAGGGTGCGTTGTGGTCCTCGTTGATCGGCTGATCGTTGATGTGGACCATCCCCGCGTCGATTCCGTCGGCGAGGGCGCGTGCCCGCTCTTCGTCCTCACACTGAATCGCAGCGGAGAGGCCGTACTCGGTGTCGTTAGCCAACTCGAGGGCCTCCTCGTCGTCGGCAAAGGGAATCACCGGCGCGATCGGGCCGAAGTGTTCGTTACACGCAGCCGCCATCTCGTTCGTACACCCCGAGAGCACCGTCGGTTCGACGAACAAGCCCTCCGCGTCGCCGCCGGTTTCGAGCGTCGCACCCGCCTCGAGCGTCGCCTCGACGTACTCGATGAGGTCGTCACGTTGGGTTTCGTTCTGGACCGGGCCGAAGGTGGCGCGGTCGTCCTCGGAGGGATCGCCGACGTTCAGCGACTGGGCGTGTTCGACGAGCGAGTCGACGTACTCGTCGTAACGCGACTCGTGGACGAGATGGCGATTGATAGAGATACAAACCTGTCCTTGGTGGAAGAACGAGCCGAACGCGCCGGCGCGTGCAGCCTTCTCGAGGTCGGCCTCGTCGGTGACGATGAAGGGAGCGTTACCGCCCAACTCGAGTGCGGGCAGAGCGAGGTTTCGACCGGCCTGCTCTGCGACGCCCTTTCCGACGGCTGTCGATCCGGTAAAGGAGATCACGCGTGCGGCCGGGTGCTCGACGAACCGATCGCCGATCGCAGAGCCGCGGCCGGTGACGACGTTGACGACGCCGTCCGGGACGCCGGCCAGTTCACAGAGTTTCGCGATCAACAGTCCGCCGGTAATCGGCGTATCCGTCGCGGGCTTGAGGACGACAGTATTTCCGAGGGCGATTGCTGGCGCGAGCGCGCGCAAAGAGAGGTGCAGCGGGAAGTTCCATGGCGAAATGATGCCGACGACGCCGACCGGTTCGTAGACGACGTGGTTGTCCTTGTCCGGAATCGACGGCGACTGGCGCACTTCTTCGTCGGGTGCTTCTAGATTGAGCGCCATCTTCAGATCTCCAGTCGCGGTTGCGAACTCGGCCGTCGCACGGTAGGACGGGGTGCCGGCTTCGGTCGCTAAGAGCGTCGTAATCTCGTCATAGTGATCGTTTAGTTGCGTCAGCAGGTTCTGGACGATCTCGGTTCGTTCGTCTCGAGGCGTCTCCGCCCAGTCCGGTTGGGCGGCCTCGGCTGCCTCGTAGGCCGCGTCGACGTCGGCCTCGCTCGCGGCCGGAACCGACGTAAACGCTTCTCGTTTCGAGGGGTTTTCGACCGCAATCGTCTCGTCGCTCGAGGCGCCACACCACTCACCATCGATGTACAATTGGCTCCAATCAGCTGTCGGCTCGAGTTCGTGGGCACTCATACGTTCACCACTACCGTTATTTTCAGATAAATGTGTTCGGCAACCGGAGACGATGCGGTAATCAGTTGTAACCACTGGAAGTTACGTGAACGAGTTGTGAGAACGAGTGGGGAGACGGACGGGATCGTGACTGTGTGCGAGTCTATCGACGGACCCAGCGGTGTCAGACTGCAGTGGCGAACGGCGATGCGTCGATGAGAACACATCTGAGAGTCGACACCACAGCCCACGCGACGAAAAGACATTACTACTCCCCGGGTGATTTAGCGAGTATGCCGCTTCAAACGCCGCCGTTACGTGACGTGCACGCCGATCGGGGCGCGAAGTTCACGGAGTTTGGCGGCTGGGATATGCCGGTCGAGTTCGACTCGATCCAGACGGAACACGCGGCCGTACGCGAAGATGTCGGCATCTTCGACGTCTCGCATATGGGCCAACTCTCCGTCACCGGTCCCGACGCGACCGAGTTGATGCAACGACTCACGACGAACGACGTGACCCAACTCGCCGTCGGCGACTCCCAGTACGCTGCGATCACCAACGAGAACGGTGCCATCATCGACGATACCGTCGTCTACCGACTGCCGGACGCGGGTAGCGACGACCCCGACGTCGAGGGCGAGAAATCCTACCTCTTCGTGCCCAACGCCGGCACCGACGAGGCGACCCACGAACGCTGGATCAGCTACCGCAACAAGTGGGACCTCGAGGCCACCGTCGACAACCAGACCGACGAGTTCGCGATGTTCGCCGTGCAGGGACCCGACGCACCCGACCTCGTCGAGCGCGTGAGCGACGACCCCGTGTCAGACCTCTCGCGATTTCAGGCCCGCTACGCGACGGTAGACGACAGTCGATGCTGGGTCGCCCGGACGGGCTACACCGGCGAAGACGGCTTCGAGCTCATCGTCCCGTGGTCCGACGCCGAACGGATCTGGGAGTTGTTCGAGTGCCAGCCCTGTGGCCTCGGTGCTCGAGACACGCTCCGAATCGAAGCGGGCCTCCTACTTGCGGGCCAGGACTTCGACCTCGAGTCGAACCCGCGAACACCCTACGAGGCGGGGATCGGCTTCACGGTCGACCTCGACACCGAGTTCGTCGGTCGAGACGCGTTGGCCGAAATACAACGCGAGGGCGTCGACGAGCAACTCGTCGGCTTTCAGTTGATCGACCGAGGTATCCCGCGACACGGGTACGATATCACGAACACCGACGGCCGCGTCGTCGGTGCCGTCTCGAGTGGAACGATGAGTCCGTCACTCGAGAAAGCGATCGGACTCGGATACGTTCCGAGTGAGTACGCGGAGCCGGGAACGACGCTTCACGTCGTCGTTCGCGGGCAGTCCAAAAAGGCAAGAGTTGAAACCATCCCCTTCATCGACATCGTATAACATGAGTTTCGATATTCCAGACGACAGACAGTATCTCGAATCGCACGAATGGGCACACGAAGAAGACGGCACCGTTCGAATCGGCATCTCGGATTTCGCACAGGACGAACTCGGTGACGTCGTCTTCGTGGAACTTCCCGACGAGGGCGACGACCTCGAACAGGGCGACGAGTTCGGCGTCATCGAGTCGATCAAAGCCGTCTCTGATCTCTACGCACCGGTCAGTGGCGAAGTCACGGCCGTCAACGAGGACCTCTTCAACGCCCCCGAACTCGTCAACGACGACCCCTTCGGCGACGGCTGGATGCTCGAGATCGATGCGGACGATACGAGCGAACTCGACGACCTGCTCTCGGCCGACGAGTACGAAGAACAGATCGCCTGAGTTCCCACGCGTCTCTTACTCCGCCGGCCGCTCGGATCGGTTGACGAGAACGAGCGCGATACCGCTCACGAGAACCATCGCGACACCCCAGACGACCCAGGCACCGGCGCTCCCACTCAGGCGGACGAGTCCCAGCGAGAGGACGAAAACGAGCGTCAAGACGATCGTCAGTCGTTCAGTCCGATCGAATCGGTTTCTCACGGCCATCGCATCCACCTCGGTCACTCGAGTGCGGCGAGTCGCTCGAGCATCTCCTCGAGGTCGACGTTCGTCACGGCCAGATCGTAGCCGTCGATACGCGCGAGCTCCCGGGCGTGGTCCCACAACTCGTCTTCCTCGAGCCCGTGGAGGATCACGGCATTGGGCGTCGGATTGAGTACGCGAAGGGCGATACTGACGCCCTCGCCGCGAGTGACGTTGGTGAACACTAGAACGCGATTCGTGCTCTGGCCGTAGAGTCGGAAGAACTCCTCGCTCGAGAGTCGCGTGATCGCCTCGATGCTGTCGATGACCGTGTGGCCGCTAATGTGCGTCGTGTTGTTCGTGACGATTTCGGTCGCCTCGAGGTCGTCGTGGAGCGTCGAGAGGGGAATCGAGGTGGCGTATTCTCGTAAGTCGTGGACGACGTCGCTGTCGAATCCGGCCGAGAGCACGCGCCCGTACTGGCGGATTCGGTCCCCGCCTCGGCGTTCGTCGATACCGAGCAGTCCGTTCACGAGTCGGCGAACGACGCCGATTCCGGGACTCTCACGTCGACCGCTCTCGTAGTCGGAGATGACCGACGATGAAATCTCGAGTTCGGACGCCAGATCCGTCTGGGAGATGTTGAAATCGGTCCGCCACTTGCGTAGCGTGGCGCCCGGATCGTCACTCAGCGTGATCTCTCCGGCGATCTTCTCCGCGAGTTCTCGTTTGGGCCCACGACCGCTCATACGTCGTTGTTACGCGGTCGACTCAAGTAGCTACTGAAGACGGTTCGGTAGCGATTACTGGCGGTTCGGCGGCCCTGCGAACGGGGTGGCACTCCGACGTGGCGGATCAGTGTAACGGCACGCCTGATCGAACGGTCGAATTCGTCGGCGAGAAGAATTGGTGTGGTCGAAACGGACAGACTATTGAGGGATCGTTACGCGTTGTTCATCCGCTGGCTATCGAGGTTGCCACAGCGCGTACACTCCCGGACACGGTATGGCTCTCGGGAATATTGTGCGTTATCTTCACTTCTACTCTCCGTAACGAGTTGGATAGAAACCTCGTGCAGTGTGTCCGTTTCACACTCCTCGCACGGTTCTCTCATCCCGTTTGATACGCCACTAGTCGTTGCCATACTGTCCCCATCGTACTACATCACGATATATCATCCACAGTGACTTCGTTCCAAGAGAAGTGGTATAAATAGGCGTTCTCAATTCGAGATAATACCCTCGCGTACTGATCAGGATATGGCAGTATTTTTAAACAAATGCTGGCGGACGCTCGCGACGGGAGGGAGCCGCGTGTGGATCCGAGAGAGTGCTCCCGAGACGTTGTAACCCGAGCTTCTATCTGTATTTCTGATTTTCATCAATACTCGGAAAACCTTTTGCGGTGAGTGTTCTAATTAGAGACACATGGATGACGAGTCTTCTATCGAGGAAGTCCTCAATACAATCGGGGACGAACACGCCCGCACCGTCCTCGCCTCGATCAGCCGTGAGCCGGGCTCGGCAAAGGAACTGGCAGCGCGACTCGAGCTCTCCCAACCGACGATCTACCGCCGCCTGGAGTTACTCGAGGAAAACGACCTGATCGAAGACCGGACGCTCGTCGCCGACGACGGCAATCACTACAAGGAGTACACGTGTAACTTCAATAGCACGGTCATCTCCTTGGAAGACGACGAGTACGACGTTCGAATCTTCCGCGAGGAGAATCTCCCCGATCGGTTCACGAAACTGTGGGACGAACTCGGAACGAACTAACGTCGAACGATGTGCACTACATACAGTCGGAAGACGCGATCGAGACGGCGTCCGTGCGTTGGTGAGCGTCGATGAACGAACTCCTCAACGTGGTGTTGATGATCCTCCAGATGGTCGTCTTCGCGTTGTCGCTCGGACTGACGCTCATTAGCTTCCAATCGTACAACCAAACGGGGTCCAAACGCCTCGAGTCGGCGTTTATCGGCTTTGCCTTTCTCAGCATGGGGGTCGGGCTGACGACGATCAACTCTCAGCTCTCGTCGACGCCGTCGGTGCTTTTCATCGCCGAAACGGTCCCGTTCATCGTCGGCTTCGGCATGCTGTACCTGTCACTCTACCGGTGAGCGCCTCTCACACCTCACTGTCTACTCGTCATCCACGTCCAACCGCTGTGGTGCGCTCGTTTTGATTTACGGTGAATTCTAGTCGGCCGTCTACTCACTCCGTCGGCGGATCGTCGACCGTCTCGATACGCTCTCGCACCCACGAGGCTGCCGCATCAACCGTCGATTCGTCTTCTCCCCGAACGCGTATTCGACCGGGCTGGGTCTCCCCGCGAGGATAACTCCCGACACCGACGTCGTAGCGATCGATCACACCCTCGAGGACGTCGTGGAGCGAGCCCTCGGGTGCGGGTGTGTAGATCGTTCGGGTGACGACGGCGCCCTGGAACTCCTCGGCAACGAGATCGAACATCGCGTGCATCTCCTCGGGAATCCCGGCGAAGACGTAGACGTTCTCGACGACGCATCCCGGTGCCCAGCCCTCATCGGTCACCAGCGGCGTCGCCCCGTCGGGAATCGACGCTGCGGCGTCGATATCGAGGTGTAGGTCGTACTCTTCGACCAGTTCTGGATTCTCCTCACGAAACGCGGTCGATTTCTCGAGGAGTTCGTCTCTAATCCGTTCGTGAACGACGAGGTCCCGATTCAGTCCGTCGGCGACTGCCTCGACGGTCACGTCGTCGGGCGTCCCGCCGATTCCGCCGGTGACGATGACGGCGTCGAACGCGTCCGCCCACGCCGAAACGGTTTCGGCGATGAGCGCTCGCTCGTCGGGAACCGTCAGGATCCGCTCGACGGTGTTCCCGCGGTCAGTGAGCCTCGAGGCGAGCCAGGTGGCGTTCGTGTTCGTCGTCGATCCGGCCAGAATCTCGTCGCCGGCGGTAACGATCGCGACGTTCATACGGGTCGTTCGGCCGTGCGATAGTTAGCCTCGTCGCCCTATCGTGCGGAAATCGTGTCCGCCCACGGCTGGTTTCACTTGCCGACGGAGCAACGCTCCGCAATCCCTAAACGCGACTCTCCCCAATCACGTTCCAATAAGCGATTGGACCGAGCAGTCGAGAAAATACGATGGAGATTCGACGTACTGAGAACGTCGAATATGCGTCGTCGGCCGCTCGTGAATGCAGAGACAAACTCCGACAAGTGGACCCAGAATGGGTATTTCCATATATCGGGGAACGTTTTTATCTTTGCCCACCGTACACCGAAGTATGTCAGACGTAGCGCTTGACGACCGCGGTCGTCTCACGCTCCCGAAGGAGGTCCGAGAGCGATACGGGGACCGATATCACGTCATTCAGCTTCCCGACGGGGTCAAACTGGTTCCGGTCGCCGCCGACCCGCTCGAGGCACTCAGGGACGAGTTCGCGGATGTCGAGAAGTCGGCTAACGAACTTCGTGAAGAAGCACGTGAAGCAACGCTCGACAAGGCCGGACGATAGATGTATGTGGAAACCGACTTTTTACTCGCACTGAGTAAGGACGATGACTGGCTCGGCGAGGCCGCCGAGTTGGTGTACCGGGAACA
Organism: Natronorubrum sediminis; assembly: GCF_900108095.1. Classification (NCBI taxonomy): domain Archaea; kingdom Methanobacteriati; phylum Methanobacteriota; class Halobacteria; order Halobacteriales; family Natrialbaceae; genus Natronorubrum; species Natronorubrum sediminis. The sequence goes on along the minus strand of NZ_FNWL01000002.1, from coordinate 97,742 downwards.
CCGTGACGAGTTGTGGACATCTCAGTTCACGCTCATCGAACTCCTGATGGTCGCCTACCGGGAGGAACGTGATACCGAACGCGTCGTTTCGAACGCCGCCAACCTCGTCGAGGTACGCGGTGACGTGGAAACGGTCGTGACGGCGGCAACGTACGTAGAAGACCACGGGTTCACACCGTTCGACGCGCTTCACCTCGTCGAATCTAACGGCGATACCATCGTCTCGAGTGACGACACGTACGAGGGCGTTGCGTCCCGTCTCGACCTGAAGACGGTCGACGAGCAGTGACGCTCCGCAATCCCTAAACGCGACTCTCCCCAATCACGTTCCAATGAGCGATTGGACCGAGAAGTACCGGCCGACGACGCTGTCGGAGGTACGCGGAAACAACAAAGCCCGCGACGCACTCGAGGAGTGGGCGCGATCCTGGGACGACCACCGGGACGCGGCCATCGTCCACGGCAGTCCGGGAGTCGGGAAGACCTCGGCTGCGCACGCGCTGGCCAGCGACATGGGGTGGCCGGTGATGGAACTCAACGCCAGCGACAGTCGCGGTGCCGACGTGATCGAACGCGTCGCCGGCGAAGCCTCGAAGAGTGGCACCTTGAGCGCGGGCGGAACCGGCCGCCGACTCGTCATCTTAGACGAGGCGGACAACTTCCACGGCAACGCGGACTACGGCGGCTCTCGCGAAGTGACTCGAGTCGTCAAAGAGGCCAATCAGCCGGTCGTCCTCGTGGCCAACGAGTTCTACGATATGAGCAAGACGCTGCGAAACGCCTGCGAGACCATCGAGTTCCGGGATGTTTCGAAGCGCTCGATCGTTCCCGTGCTGCGGGATATCTGCCGGCGCGAAGACGTCGAGTACGAAGAGCAGGCACTCGAGAAAATCGCCGAGTCGACGAGTGGCGACCTTCGATCCGCAGTCAACGACCTGCAGGCGGTCGCTGAGGAGACCGATCGACTGACGGTCGACGACGTCGTGACGAGCCAGCGCGATACGACCGAAGGAATCTTCGACTTTCTGGACACCCTGATCAAGGAAGCAGACGCCGAGGGTGCCCTCCGCGCGTCTTACGACGTCGACGAGAACCCCGACGAGATGCTCAACTGGATCGAAGACAACGTTCCGAAAGACTACGAGGGTGGCGAGTTGGCCGACGCCTACCAGTACCTCTCGAACGCCGACCGCTGGCTCGGGCGCGTCCGCTCGAGTCAGAACTACTCGTTCTGGCGCTACGCGACGGACAACATGACCGCTGGCGTCGCCGCCTCTCGTCGCGGCGACAAGGGGGGCTGGACGCGTTATGGCCCGCCGAGTTACTGGTCGAAACTCGGGCGTACGAAAGGGACGCGAAACACTCGAGACGCCATCGCCGAACGCGTCGCTGAACGCGAAGGCACGAGCGTGGCGACCGCACGCCGAGAGATCCTCCCGTTCCTCTCGGCGATGACCCATCACTGCAAAAATCGAGAGTTGACCGTTCGCATGGCTGGCGCGTACGAACTCGACGAATCCGAAGTGTCGTTCGTCACCGGCAGCGGCAAGAGCACGAACAAAGTCGAATCGATCGTCGAAGACGCCGAGGAACGCCGGGAGAAACAGACCGTCGAGCACTCGGGATCGGCATTTTTCGACACCGGAGACTCGAGTACCGACGATCAACCTGCCGGATCGGACGAAATGGCGACGAACGAGCCGGACGCGGGCGAGGAGTCCGACGGACAGGAGACGCTCGCCACGGCGGGTGACTCGGACGACAGTGGCAGTGAATCCGGGGTCGAGGACAGTGCAGCGAAAGTGGACGAAGACGACGACCAGTCCGGACTGAGCGATTTCATGTAGCTGGCGTTTTGAGGGGGAGCGCTGCTAGGCTGGATTATTGTCAGCACGACTCGAGGAAGTACCACGGACAGAATTGGTATACCACACGCAGTACCGACGAATACCACGGGCACTTCGACGAGTCGACGAGCCCACTCACTCGCCGTGTACGAGTACTCGATCGACGAATGCCGACGAAAGTGCGTCTTCGACACCGCCAGCGAGCGCTGTCGGTGACTCTCCGTCGAGTTGTGGGACCGTCTCGACTTCGCACCCAGTCATTCGCTCGAGTTCCGCAGGATTCGTTCGTTCCGCGAGCGTCGCACCGGCGTATTCGTTGCACACGATGCCGGCGACGTCCACGCCGCGTCGCTCGAGGGCCTCGACGGAGAGGGCGCTGTGATTGAGCGTTCCGAGTCCGGATCGGGTGACGACGACGGCCGTCGCGTTCAGGTCGGCGACGAGGTCGATCACCTCGCGGTCTCCGGCCAGTGGCACCCGAAGGCCGCCGATGCCCTCGACGATCGGGAACGGTGTGTCTGCGATTTCGGCTTCACAGGCCGTTAGGATCGATTCGTAGCCGAGTTCTGCGTCGGCTTCGGCTGCGGCAACTCGCGGCGCGAGTGCGGGCTCGAGGTAGTGTGGACAGACTGCGGCCGTGGGGTCGTCACACGCCTCGGCGACGAAGCCGGCGTCGTCGTCCGGTGGATACCCGGTCTGGGCAGGTTTGATCGCTCGCGCGTCGATTCCTCGCTCGCGCAGGGCGCTGGTGAGTCCTGCCGTGACGACTGTCTTTCCAACGTCGGTGTCGGTGCCAACGATTGCGATCGGAGTGGTCATGTGGTGTCCTGTGATCAGAGAAGGCCGACATCCTGTCCAGCGGCTCGGAACGCCTCGAGACAGGTGACGATATCTTGTTGGTCGTGTGAAGCGATCGGGACGACGCGAATCCGACTCGTCCCCTCGGGGACCGTCGGCGGGCGAATCGCCGGAGCCACGATATCACGCGACCGAAGCCCATCAGCGAGCGCGAGTGCATCCCGTCGGTCGCCGATGACGACCGGTAGGATCTGGGAGTCGCCGGGGACCTCGAAACCCATCGTCTCGAGGCCGTCTCGAAGGTGGGCGACGTTCTCCCAGAGCCGTTCGCGGACGTCGCTGTGGCGGGAGACGTGGAGTGCTTCACTCGCCGCGGCGGCCGCTGGCGGCGTGAGGCCGGTCGAGAAGACGAACGACCGGGCGTCGTTGATCAGACACTCGACGAGTTCGGAACTGCCCGCGACGTAGCCGCCTTGACTCGCCAGCGCCTTCGAGAGCGTTCCTAGCTGGACGTGCACGCGATCCTCGAGCCCTTCCGCCTGCACGACGCCGCCACCGTTCGCGTAGAGGCCCGTCGCGTGAGCTTCGTCGACCATGACCCACGCGCCGAACTCCTCGGCGACGTCGCAGAGTTCCGCGAGCGGGGCGACGGTGCCGTCCATGCTGAAGACGGAGTCGGTGACGATGAGCCACGATTCGTCCGCGTGCTCGTCGTCGGCTGCTCGAGCCTCGAGTTTCGAACGGAGGTCACCAGCGTCACAGTGGTCGTAGACGATCGATTCGGCCCCAGAGAGACGACAGCCGTCGATGATACTCGCGTGGTTGTACTCGTCCGAAAAGATCACGTCAGGCTCGAGTGCCGTGATCGTTCCGACGTTCGCGGCGTAGCCGGACGAAAACGTGAGCGCGCGCTCGGTCGCCTTCGTCTCGGCGAGGAGTCGCTCGAGGTCGTGGTGGACGAGCGTGTCGCCGGTTACGAGCCGACTCGCACCGGCACCCGTCCCGACGGTAGCAGCGGCCTGCCGGGTTGCGTCTTGGACGCGCTCGTCGTCAGTCAATCCCAGATAGTTGTTGGAGGCGAACACCAGCGCGTCCGTGGAGTCGAGTACTGGGAGGTCGCCGGCTGCCGGCGGCGCGAAGTGACCCCGTTCGGCGATCCGGTCGACGGGAGAGAGTGATCGTTTCAGGTTGGCTGTCTCGAGGTCGGCCAGTCGATCCTCGAGATCGATCCCGCGATCTTCCATTCGCTTTAACGGTGTCAGTGCCACGGTTTCACTCTCACGGTTCTGATTGGGGGAAAGGGGTTCGGCCGCTGTCGAAGTTCGACATCGTCTGGCGGTTTCGCCTGGTATGGGTCTCGAGTCGAGTCACAATTGTTGAACGCGCGTCGTCGATTAGAAGCGCGGCATCAATTCGGCGGGACCGAAGACGCCGTATTCGTCGGCGCGATTCCGTCGGACGCCGGTCTTCAGGTAGCCGAGTGCTGGGCCGTTGACGTTTGCCTCCATGCTCGTCGCGTCGCCGAGTTCGAACGTGTTCGTCGCCGTCTCGCCGTCGAACGTTCGTCCCGTGACGGAGACCGTCGTCGTCGTGGGCTTCTCGTCGCGTCGAACGTCGAGGATCCCCCCGACGCTCACGTCCTCCGCGTCGCAGACGCCCGCTCGCTCGAGGAGGACGTCGTCCGCGTGTTCCATGTCTTCGAACTCGATGACGCCGTCGTGGTCGTCGATGACGGCCTCGAGTTCCGCCTCGGAGAGGTCGCGCGCCGTTTCGATGTCGTACTCCGGGAGGTGGGCAATGTCTTCGCGAACGGTGCCGCGGTTGTCCTCGTAGCCGGATTTGAGACCCACGCCCCACCAGATGTCGACGTCGGTGACCTCGACGAACGACTGGGCGGCGAGGGTCGCCGCGCCGGTCAGCAAGCCCGGGGTTGCGCCCGCGCCACAGACGAACGTGATTCCTGCGTCGTCGAAGTCCTCACCGCGCTCGTCGAGCATCTCGATCACGCGCGAGCGTTTGAGCACGTCGATCAGGACGCCCGAGTAGCCGCCCTCGAGGAATCGATCCGCGACGCGGGGGATGAAGTCGTGTTCGTAGTTCGGTAACGCGAGCAAGACGGCGTCGATCCCGTCGCCGTGATCGATGATCGCCTGAATCGGATCGTCGCTGGGAGTGGCTTGCTCGGAGGCGACGACGCCGACGGACTCGCCGTGTTGTTTAACTCCGGACGGGGCGTCGGCGACCGCGCCGCCGTCTGTCGCGACGTCGCCGTCCCCGGGTCCGCTGTCGATGTTGCCTTCCGTCGCCGCGAGGAGTTCTTCGACGTCCAACCCATCGAAATCGATCGCCGTGCCGTGACGATCACACGCCGCGACAGGCGTGAGTTCGTCCTCGTGCTGGCTGACCTCGAGTGTTCGTCGACCGATACCGCCGGTTCCGAGTACTGCGAACGTGATGTCGTTCATGGTTGTGTCTACAATCGTGCGTCGTTAGTCGTCACCTGGTTCCGGACCCGTACTCGCCTGCGTCTCGGGTTGGGAGTCGCTCGCCCCGCCCTTGTTTCGGGCCTTGACCGCCTCCGGATCGAACTCGTTCGTCTCCTGATTCGGCTCGAGTCCAGCCTGTTCGATGATCTCGATGTCGTCTCCGGGGGATTGGCCCTCCGTCGTCAGGTAGTCGCCAGTGAGGAGGCCGTCCGCTCCGGCCTCGAGTGGGAGATGTTGCTCGTCGGGTTCGAGGTTGACCTCGCGCCCGCCCGTGAGTCGGACCCGCGAGTCGGGGTGGAGCAGTTTGTACACTGCGACCGTCTTGACGATTTCCTCGGTCGTGATCGAGACGCCCCGTTCGGCCAACGGGGTCCCCGCGACGGGATTGAGAACGTTAACCGGGAGCGAGGAGATCCCGATCTCTTGTAGTGCGATTGCGGCATCCACGCGATCGGTCGGCGTCTCACCCATTCCGAGGATAACGCCGGCACAGAGGTCCATCCCGGCGTCTTTGGCGACTTCGAGCGTCTTCACGCGATCCTCGAAGCTGTGCGTGTCGACGATTTCGGGGAAGTACCGCGGCGAGGTCTCGATGTTGTGATTGTAGTGGTTGATCCCCTCCGCAGCGAGGATTCGTGCTTCCTCCTCGGTGAGGATACCGAGCGAGGCGTCGACCTCGAGGTCGCACTCGTCTCGAACGAGTCGAATGGACTCGAGAACCTCCTGCCACTCCTCGGGCCGGAGTTCTTTCGAGACGCCCTTTTCGGCGACGACGATGCCGAATCGTTGTGCGCCGTCGCGTTCGGCTCGTTTAGCGGCCTCGAGAATCTTCTCGGGGCCGAGAAAGCCGTAGGTTTCGATGCCGGTGTCGAAGTGGACCGACTGGGCACAGAAACCACAGTCCTCCGCGCAGTTGCCTGCCTTCGCGTTCACGATCGAGCAAGCATCGACCGTCCCGTCGCCGAAGTGATCGCGAACGGCCCCGCCAGCCTCCGAAAGCGCGTCGACCGGCTGAGCCATGAGTGCGATTCCGTCGGTTCGGTCGAGTCGCTCGCCAGCCCAGATCCGCTCGAGTGCGTCGTCGATCGTCGTGTTGTTCGTCTCGTAAACCACAAATCTAGGAGTGGTTGACGACAAGATAACTGTTTGGAACGTCGCGAGAATTGCACCCTCCCTATTGGTGAGAGAAAAACGAGACAGATTTCAGTTATGCTGAAGGGGGGGCCCCGAGACTGACGGAATTGACGGTCCTCGGGACAGCGACGGTTACGTCCTGAGCCACCCGCTACGCATCTCTCTCGAGCGATTAGCGACTCCAAGCCCAATGTCACTCAGCCAACTATTGGTGTATTTTCACCACGTTCTCTATTAAGTGAACATTCGGTCACCGGAAATTCGGAGGGGAGGGAAATCGGCCGACACGCTAATACGTCAGAATAGTCAGTAAAGCAGTCTGTGAAAACTCCAAAAGTTAAAGTCGTGTGATAATGTAGATAGTGGGAAGGACAATATGACTGATAGTTCGATAGAGACACGGTCGGGTAGGAGCGCGTTCGACCTGAACTCGAGCGACGAAGACTTCTTCGGCAAGCCAACAGACGAGTCACTCGAGGACGGACACGCAGAGGACATCGACGACGAGCCACCAGCCGATCGAGCGTCCGACGGCGAGGGCGTCACGGACCAGACGGCTGCCGACGTGTTCGATCAACTTCGCGAATCCGCAGAAAACGACGCAGATGGCGTTCTCGAGGACGAGAGCCCCGAAGACATCATCGCGAGTGCGGACGATCCAGCGCCGGAACCCGAGATCGACGAGGCTCTCAGTGTCGACGACGACGAACTGGCGGCGCTGTTGCTCACCGGTCGGACGAAAGGAGACGAGTTCCTCTGGGTCGAGACCGACGAAGAACGCGAACGCGAGTCCGACTCCGAACTGGTCACCCAGAAACAAGCAGACAGTGAAGAGTCAGATAGCGAGGTGGACGCGGATACCGACGACGTTTCCGGAGATTCTGACGAGGATACTTCGCCCGAAGAGACCGACATCTCGGCGGAGGAAACGGCGGACGAGGGCCCAGTCGAACCGAGTGACGACCCGTCTCCTCCAACGGAATCTGAAACGGACGACCCGGAGACGGCCGACACAGACGACCAGTCGGAAGTCGAAACCCCCGAGCCATCCGGACTCTTCGCTCGCCTTCGAGCGAAACTGCGCAGCCTCTTCTAATTTCACACAGCGACCACCACCGCTGGGGCTATCAGTCATTTTCCGCCCCGTTTCGCCCCTTTACACAGCGCGGGTGCCACTCGAGTCCGTCCCGTATCACGGTGAACGATCTGGCACCACACTGCGGGCACCCTGTTCCACCATCCTGTTGATCTGGTCGATCCGGAATCGTGTGCTCGAGGCCGCAGTCATCACACTGAATCGTGACGGGCATAGCCAGAGCCACACCGGGAGCGAGTATTATTTCGGTGTGGGCACTGGCTGGCAAGAGCTGCTCGAGGAAGCCCTGGTCGTTCGAGTCGCCACACTGGTGAGTCTCCGACATCAGTTTCACCCACTCAGCAGTAGTTATAAGTCAATATAGGTCAACAATTAGAACGGAAGTCGCGCTCCAGCAAGCAGCGAGGGCATATCCCTGAACTGCCCCGGGTGAAAGAAGCACCCGAGACGTGGCTTCCAATCCCATAGCCGGGATTCGAAAACCATGATTACGTTACTACTCCGACGATATAAACATCTCGCACAGCACCGAAATCATCGTCAACAGACGCTGGTGTACCCACCCGTAAGCGGTGATCGGCCGTGACCGACGATCGAGCGTCGGATCAAGGTGAGAGAGACGACAGCGCATCGAGAGACGGCGAGTACTCGAGGGAGGAGGGAGACTCGAGTGACGACCTCACAGGCTACGACGAGTACGCCTACCGCGACGCGAACGGCATGAAACGTTGGACGCACTGTCCGAAGTGCCACCGGAAGGTCATGGTCGTCGCGCTCGTCGAACCGTCAGCGGCGCAGGTCGCTCCCTGTGGCTGTCGGCTCCCGCCGGAGGTGTTGAAGAAGTAGCGACCGTTCGGCATGTGAGTCGCGATTCTAAACGGGTGTTCACAGCAGAAATACGATCGTGTCGTGTACGCCCCCGCAGGAACTCGCTGGGAGGATGAACGCTACCAGTCGTGGTTTAGTGTCCCTCTCGTGTTTTCAGATGGTGATTTCACCACCGTTCGACCTGCGAACTGGGGACCGTCCGGGTGATGCCACCCGCTTCGAACGGTATCCGTATCGAACGCGACGTATGCTGCTCTCGAGCCCTCACGTTCCGTTGATTTTACGGGAGTCACGTCAGTCCGTGATTCTCGGCCGTTAATAGTTACCGAAACGGTGTACCGTCGATCGGGTTCGAATTGATCCGTCACGATCATCCTGTTCCCGGGAGAGAGTTCGTACATGTCCCCTAATCCCGTCGTGTCATCCCCTTCTGCGCGCATCTTCAGAGTAAACTGGATGGGTGTCTCGGCACGATTGTAGAGGTAGATGGTGCTGTCTGTCGTCCGAAACACTTCGAACGGAAAGGAAAGTACTGCAATGGCAGTAGCGAGGAGAACGAATCCACCCGCCACCAGTAGTGAAACGTGACGTGCAACGTACAGACTCGCGACTATCAACAGTATTGATATATAGAACCCAGTTTGCCGAAGCCGATCCAGTGATCCACTCGGCTGAGGAAGGTATGTCGCCATGTGACTTATTCGTCGTAGCTTCGTATTCATAATCGGTTCGATTATATAAGATATTTTAAACCATATGTGGTATAAAGGCGAGGAGAGATTTCGGTTGCGATAGCTAGCGCATCGGTGCGACGATGGAAACGTGAAACACGTCGATCGTCTCCCGACAGAGATACGTGAGACACTACCGTTCATTGAGGGTAATCAGATCGCCGAAATATGTGCGCCTGTATTGAATGCGTGTTTCGAATCACGTTCTGACTAGTGAAGTTGTTCGACCGATAGGTACTCGAGACCGCAGAAAACGAAGAGAGAAAGAACGGTTCGCGTCGGTGTTAGAGGAAGCTCTCGATGTGGTCTGCGACTTCCTCGGGGGTGTCACCGACCGGAACACCGGCGTCGTTGAGTGCCGAAATCTTGCTCTCGGCGGTGCCGGTTCCGGACCCGGAGACGATTGCACCGGCGTGGCCCATGCGTTTGCCCGGAGGCGCGGTGCGGCCGGCGATGAAGCCGGCGACGGGCGTGTCGACGTTCTCGTCGATGAAGTGGGCTGCTTCTTCCTCGTCTTCGCCACCGATCTCACCGCACATGACGATGGCGTCCGTGTCGTCGTCGTCCTCGAAGAGCTCGAGGGCGTCGACGAAGTCGGTGCCGATAATCGGGTCGCCACCGATACCGATGGCGGTGGTCTGACCGATGCCGCGGTTGCTCAGGTTGTCGACGACCTGGTAGGTCAGTGTCCCGGAGCGCGAGACGAGACCGACGTTGCCCTCCGAGAAGATGTTTCCGGGGAGGATACCGAGTTTAGCCTCGCCGGGGGTGATGAGGCCGGGACAGTTCGGACCGATCAGTCGCGTGTCGGTCTCGGAGAGGCGTTTGTTGACCTTCGCCATGTCCTGGGTCGGAATGCCTTCCGTAATCGCGACCGCGAGGTCGAGGTCGGAGTCGAGCGATTCGAAGACGGCGTCGCCGGCAAACGCCGGCGGAACGAAGATGACCGACGTGTCGGCGTTCTCCGCTTCGACGGCTTCGTGAACCGTGTCGTAGACGGGGACGCCGGCGGCTTCCTGCCCGCCTTTGCCAGGCACCGCTCCGGCGACGACGTTCGTGCCGTACTCCATCATTTGTTCGGCGTGGAACTTCCCTTCCCCGCCCGTAATTCCCTGTACCACGACGCGCGTGTCGTCGTCGACGAGTACACTCATTATTCGTTCACCTCCTCGGCGTACGCGACGGTACGCTCGACTGCATCCTCGAGGGTCTGTTCGACCGTCACGAGGTCTTCGTTCAGAATTTCCATCCCTTCCTCCCAGTTCGTCCCCGCAAGACGGACGACGACCGGCTTTGGAATCTCGTCGAACTGCTCGAGGGCCTCGTTGATTCCTTTAGCGACTTCGTCGCCGCGGGTGATCCCGCCGAAGATGTTGAAGACGACCGAATCGACGTTGTCGTCGGAGAAGACCATATCGAGCGCGTTGGCGATTCGCTCTGCTTTCGCGCCACCGCCGACGTCGAGGAAGTTCGCCGGTTCACCATCGTAGTAGTCGACGAGGTCGAGCGTCGTCATGACGAGGCCGGCACCGTTGCCGATGATGCCGACGTTACCCGAGAGTCGGACGTAATCGAAACCGTACTCGTCTGCCTTTTGCTCGAGTTCGTCGCCGCCGGCGGCTTCGTCTTCCATCTCAGCGAGTTCGGGCTGACGGAAGAGTGCGTCTTCGTCGATGTTCATCACGGCGTCGGCTGCGATGACATCGTCGTCTGCGGTGACCATCAGCGGGTTGATCTCCGCGTCGGAGCCGTCGCGGTTCTCCCAGAGATCGTAGAGCGTGGTGAGCACGCTCGAGACGTCGCGGGCAATCGCCTTGTCGACGCCTGCGTCGTAGACTGCCTTTCGGGCCTGGTAGGGGTGCATGCCGAAGGCGGGGTCGATGTGTTCGCGCGCGATGGCGTCTGGGTCTTCCTCGGCGACCTCTTCGATGTTGACGCCACCTTTCGTCGAGACCATCGCGACGGGTTTGCCCTCGCCGCGGTCCATCGTGATTCCGACGTAGAGTTCGTCGGTGAAGTCGACTGCGCCCTCGACGAGCACGCGGTCGACGTGGTAGCCTTTGAGATCCATCCCCAGAATCTCGTCGGCCGCCTCGCGGGCTTCCTCGTCGTCGTCGACGAGTTTGATGCCACCGGCCTTGCCACGGCCGCCAACCTGTACCTGCGCTTTGATTGCGACTGGATACCCGATCTCCTCGGCCGCGGCAACAGCGCCGTCGACGTCAGAGGCGAGTTGAGACGCCGGCGTCGGGATCCCGGCGTCGGCGAAGACTTGCTTCGCCTGATACTCGTGTAGTTTCATAGCCATTCGAACGGGCGTTCCGACCTTGCTTAAATCCTGTTAGTTTCAATTCGCAACCGAAATCTATCAACAGGTTCCAACTGTATCGAGACACGATACACATACCGTTTTCTCAAATACGTTTTTGATGTGTGCTTTTAACATCTACGTCGAAATTTCCGTTCACACGCTCGACCTGCGGTAGCATTTAACGCTAACAGTGTGGGTTTGTCAGTTTCTACCAGTGGTCACCGAATTGCATCGTATTCGGTGGTTCGCTTGTTTTACGTGTCTTCTGACCGACTCGAGGCGGGGGGAACGATCGGAATCCCCGGTGGCCGAAGCGACCGAAGCGTTTGTTTCCGGGCGGGCACAACGGATACGTATACGGACGCTGCAACCCACTCGATCGGTCGCGTCTCTCGAATCAATGCTCGTCATCGCCACGTCCGCCCGGAGGCCGACCTAACGTGACCGCCCCCACTGCAAGCCCGACCGATCGGCGGTGGCTCGCGTCCCTCCAGCGGACACTCCGACTGTTGGTCCACAGCAACCTCTTCATCTCGCTCGCAACCATGAGCGTCGTGGTCACGACGGTCGTCCTCGCGGATCTCCCACTCGAGGCCCTGCCGCTTTTCATCGTCTTCGGGGCGACGTTGTTCGTCTACACGGTCAACCGGTTCACCGACCTCGAGGAAGACGAGGCGAACGTGCCCGAGCGCGCGTCATTTACGAAGCGGTACGGTCGATTTTTGCTCGCACTCGCGGTCGGGTGTTACGTCGTCGGAATCGCGGTCGCCGTCATGCAAGGGCTGCCGGGTGCGGTCTACCTGCTCTTGCCACTCGTCGTAGCACTGTTGTACTCGGTCGGTGGCGTCAAGGAGATCTTTCTAGTGAAAAACTGCTTCGTCGGACTCGCGTGGGGGGTGATTCCACTCGGCGTCGGTTACTTCTACCAACAACACTGGACGCTCGAGATCCTCGTGATTACGGGGTACGTGACAGCGATGATCACCGTCGCCGCGGTCATTTTCGACGTGAAGGACATTCCAGGCGATCGAGCCGAAGGAATCGCCACCGTCCCTAACAGACTCGGCCCGTCGGCGACGCGACGGTACTCGCAGGTCGCGAACGTCGCAATCGGCGGGGCCGTCGTCGCGGTGGTCGCTGGAACCACCCTCTCGCTCGAGTTTCTCGCGTTGCTCGCGATGAACGGCTACGTCGCGGCCTATATCCCCTATGCGATGCCAGAACGCGGGCCGCTTTACTACGGCTTCGTCGTCGACGGCGAGCACGTGTTTCTGGCAGTAATCGTCCTGGCGCTCGAGTGGCTCGTCTGGTGACGCCAGTGCGTAGTGAGACGAATCCCGGTAGATTCGACGCACGCCCGTTCGACAGATAAACCAGAGTATTATGATACCACGACGTTCCTAGGTGCCATTGTAGCCAGATTTCCCACGACTCACGGATCTCAGCCATGACCGACAATCACACCTCTGTAAACGTTCGGTTGCTCAGGTACAACGCAGCGTTCTTCGCGTTTTTCGTCGCAGGAGTCCACTTGCTTCACCCTTCTCTCGGGGTTCCTCGACTCGTCGAACACGTCCAGTTAGGAACGCTGTACGACCCGCGCCCCCTCGCGTTTACCGTCTCTAGCCTCGCGATCCTCGCCGGAATCGCCGTCGTCTACCTCGAGATTGCCAAGCGCCGAGTCTACGCACTCGGTATCGGGTTGATGCTCGTGTACCTCCTCGGGTACGTCGCCTGGCACACCGTCCTCGAGCACGGTGGCTTCTGGCCCCACATCGAAGCCCACGGACACGCCGATATGGGCGTGCTCGAGACGGTAATCGACCACATGCTCGACGATTATCGCGACCTGGTGAGTAAACTCTCGGAAACCATCTTGCTCGCGTTGCTCGTCGTTCTCTACGAAGTTGATCGATGACTCGAAGCCGACTCTTCGTGTTGGCTCACTCTCGATCGGTGTCGCTCCAGTCGCAATCCTGGCACTTCCAGCCGGTAACGAACTCGGTGACTGAGGGCATGTAGCCAACTTTCAACACGCCACCGCCACAGTCGGGACACTCCCTGTCGGCCTCTTCGATCGATTCCGCCTCCATCACGGAGTCATCCTCGATCAGCTCTGCGAGTTTGCCAGCCGTAACCATTCGCCCTTGGACGACGCGATTCTCGCTCACAGGCTACGTATCGTGTGCGAACCCCTAAGCGTTTTCAGTCGACTCGAGAGGAGCGATTACTCGTCCGTTTCCAAAACCGGAAATCGGACGATTTAACCCAGTGAGGGCGAAACCACGTACTGCGTGCGAGGGTAGCCAAGCGGCCAACGGCGGCGGACTCAAGATCCGCTCGTGTAGACGTTCGTGGGTTCGATTCCCTCCCCTCGCATTGCAGTGAGGCGCACACCGCGCCGAACGAAAATGCACGGAGGGATCGAATGACACCGGGGTTCTGCGCTTCGCGCAGGTTCTCGGAGGTAGTTCGATTCCCTCCCCTCGCACTGTTAAACAGTGCGGCAAGAGCAGTATCTTGCCCTCGCAAACTTCTACGGACACTCCCTTCGAAGAGCGAAGCCGTCGCGCACAGCTGCCTCGAGAGTGGGCTGAACTGGAGTGGTCGAAACCGACTCGTCGAGAGACAGTGTCACTTCCAACCACGCCATTTTGTCAACCAGTTCCAGATATTACTGCACGTTTGTACTTTTATCGTCGGAAAATCGTGGCGCAAACATTCGAATGTGAGCCGTGATTGAATACAGTTATATTCCTGAAGTCCCGAGTGACGCCTAGGTGTTTTGAACAGTGGACGACTCACGAGTACGGACTGTCTCGAGTCGCGGTGACGAGACGTATCGCGTGGCGATCAACGCTCGGCACTGTTATCGGCGGTTCTAACCAGATGACGCTTTCAAGTCCACTCGTCGTCGCCAGCACGCTCGTCATCAGTGTCGTCGTCCTCGTCGTCGCCGGCTTCGGAATCCAGAGACAGCGTGGTAGCCACGCAGACGGAAGCGAGGAGTCCGCCGAATCGACGCTTCGGAGTGCGTCACCCCAGTTGTCGATCTTCGACTCCGAAGACGTCGACGACGCTCGAGCGATCGATCCGCGTATTTTCCTTCCAGACTTCCCAGACGCGACCGACGATGTCACCGAGCAGGTACTCGCGTTCGCGTGTTCGATCAAGCATCGCTACGGTGACGAACCCGTTCACCTCCTTCGAATCCAATCTACCGAAGCGCGCGCGGGAGTGGGTGATTCCGACGCAGACTCGAGTACACCCAGCCAGTTTTCGGGCATCGAAGCGGCGAAGAACACGGCCATCAACTCGGACACGACCGAGAGCGAGGACGTTCCGGCGACGGTCGCTCAGACGGTCGACGAAACGGAGACGGATCTGGTCGTCATGGAACACGAACCGACCCACGCCAGCGAGGAGGCGACGTTCGGTCGAACGGCCGATCACGTCCTTGCAGAGACGTCCCTCCCAACGTATCTGGTCCACCTCGATGGTGCCCTGTCGGAGAAAGAACGACTGCACGTCGTCGTCCCACAACACATCGATCACCACGAAGGATTCTACGAGGCGATTTACAACGTCAAACAACTCGCGAGCACGCTCGAGGCGTCCGTCACGGTCTGGGTGTTCGAACAGAACGTTCAACACTATCGGACGCTCTTCGATCTCGTCGAAATCGACGTGCTGGCCGAGTTCGCGTCCGTCCAGTCCTGGGACGAACTCTACGCCGAACTCGAACTCGAAACGGACCCCGCGGAGTTCGTGATCACGCTCGCGGTTCGATCCGAGAAGATCGGCTGGGACCCCGAACTCGAGTCGGTTTCGACGCGACTGGGGGACGTTCCGGCACGGTCGTCTGCGCTCTTTTTCCTCCGGGAGGACGAACCGGAACACGACGATCGGTTCCTCCGGACCGAATAGACCGCCAACTGGAGGACGATACTTTTCACGCCCCGACACAGACAGTCGACAATGACTGAAACAGACGCTGACGCGCGACGCGCGAGCGTTGCACTCGAGGCGGCAACGGCGGGTGCAGCGCTCGCGGCGGAGTCGTTTCGAGGTGAACTCGCCGTCGAACACAAAGACGGCAAAACGGACGTCGTCACCCAGGCTGATCGAGACGCACAGGAAGCGGTCATCGACAGGATCGACGACGCGTTTCCCACGGACCCGGTCGTCGGCGAGGAAGCGGAGGCGCTGAAGGCCGTCCCCGAGGAGGGGCCGGCCTGGATCGTCGATCCGATCGACGGGACGAACAACTACGTCGACGGCGTCTCGGCGTTCGGCACGGCCGTCGCCGTCGTTCGCGATGGTCGGCCGGTCGCCGGCGCGTTCGTCTGTCCTGCACTCGAGGATACGTACCGGGTCGGCCCCGACGGCGTGTTTCGCAACGGAGAGTCGCTATCGGTTAGCGACCGCCACGATCCTGAAACTGCCACCGTCTGTCCGACCTACTGGTGGGATTTCGACCAGCGCGAACACTACGCCGCGGCGACTCGAGCGATCGTCGAACGGTTCGGCGACATGCGCCGCTTTGGGTGTGCGCAACTCGAGCTTGGACTGGTCGCCTCGGGGGGACTCGAGGGTGTCGTGACGAATCTGCAAACGCCGGCGTGGGATACCGTTCTCGGCGTACACTTGGTTCGCAAGGCAGGCGGGACGGTGACCGATCTCGAGGGAGACCGCTGGCACCACGACAGCACGGGGCTAGTCGCTTCGAACGGCGAACTTCACGAGGAAGTTCTGCAGGCTGCTCGAGAGATCGAGGCCGAGACGAGTTAAAATCGAGAGACGAGACGGTTTACTCAGTTCGGACGAGGGTTGGTGCGTCTGACCCGCCACCGTGGAGAACGGAGCCAGTCTCGACATCTGTAGAAAATCGGAAACGGTAAGCGCCAGCCACGATGGATATTCGATATCCATGGACGAGTATATCGAACGGTACGGGGCCGAGCGCCTCTGGGTCGCGACCGTCGTCCTCCTCGCGGGCGGCATTGCGCTCGCTGCGTTCCTCTTTCCCCAGCGCGTGTACGTCGACTTCATCTGGCAGTACTACTGGGGACCGGTGGTCGCCGACGCGCACGGATGGAACTGTGTCACGTGGGCCGATGGTGACCAATTAGAATGTACTGAGGTCACGGGAGACGACGGACCGACCGCCTCACCCGGCTACACCGCCGTTTCGTACGCTGGGTACATCCCGACGCTCATCCTGATGGCGGTCGGAATTCTGTTCGCAATTCGGCGTCTCGATATTGATCGGTACCGGGCGGGCTTTTTCGCGCTGTTCCCGTTCATGCTCTTCGGGGGCGCGCTGCGAACCGTCGAAGACGCGAACGTCGCCGCGTACGGCGCGACCGGTGACCTCGCGATTCAACTCCCGTGGTCGGGCTTCCTGATCAGTCCGCTAATCTACTTCACGGTGGCCCTGATCGCAGTCGTCGCGGTCGTCGCGTCGGTCTGGCTCGAGCGAAACGAGTACGTTTCGGGCTACGAGTATCCGCTGTTTGGAATCGGGACGGTGGTCCTCGCCGTGACGCTCGGGTGGCTCGGCTACCTCGCCGCGGTGACGGACTACGTCGGATTCATCCCGTCGATCGCAGCCATCGTCCTCGTTGCCGCGACGGTTTCGACGGCGATCGTCTGGGCGGGAATCCAACGATTTGCCCCGTCGCTCAACCGTGGAACCGGCTACATGGGAATCGTCGTCATCTGGGCCCACGCCGTCGACGGCTTCGCGAACCAGTTGATGCTCGATTGGTCACACGTCTGGGGACTGGCCTACGCCCCGAAACACCCGGTCAACGACGCCATCGTCACGCACACGGAAGCGGTGCTCGACTGGCTGTTCTTCGTGCCCGCAGGTCTCACGGACACCATCGGCGACGCCTGGCCCTTCGCCCTCCTCAAACTCGCCGCGCCGGTGTTCATCATCTGGATCTTCAACGAGGAGATCTTCGAGGAGAGTCCGCGGTTTGCCATCCTGATGATGATCACCGTCGTCGCCGTCGGACTCGGACCCGGAACGCGTGACATGCTGCGAGCGACGTTCGCCATTTAATCGCCGGCGACTATTTCTGCGGACGACCGACGGAGACGCCTCGCCTCAGCGTTTCCAGAACGCACCGGTGAACAACACGAGGACCGGAATGATCTCGAGGCGACCGATCCACATGAGAAAGATCATCACGAGTTTCGACGTCGTCGGGAATTCGAGGTAACTCCCGAACGGGCCGAGTGTCCCGAAGCCAGGGCCGATATTGCCGATCGTTGCGATGCTCGCGCTGATGGCCTCGAGGACGGTGAGGGAGGTGCCCACACGTGCCGAATCGAGCACGATGAACACCGTCGCGGCGACGAACACGAGGAGATAGAGAAGGGTGAAGCCAAGCACGCCACGAGTGACGTCCTCGTCGATGACGTACCCACCGAGACGGATCGGTTTGACGGCCTCGGGGTGTGCGGCGGTGACCAGTTCCCGGCGGGCGACTTTCCAGATGACGAGCCAGCGGATGATCTTGATCCCGCCGCCGGTCGATCCGGCGCTGCCGCCGACGAACATCGCGGTGAGCAACATGAACTGGGCGGTCGAATCCCACGCCGCGAAGTCACTGGTTGCGAATCCGGTCGAGTTGAGCAGCGAAACGATCTGAAAGAGTCCGTGACGGAGGGCGCTCTCGCCGGAGCCTTCGGTCGTGCCACCCAGTTCGCCGAGTGCTGGGGCTGCGCCGCTGTAGAGCATCCCACCGACGACCCCCGTGAAAACGACGATCACACCTGCGTAGGCCCGGAATTCGGTGTTCTCGAGAAATCGTCGAGGTTCACCCCGCAACAGATACCAGAAGAGCGCGAAGTTCGTCCCCGCGACGACCATAAACGGGATGAGAACCCACTGGACGGCCCCAGAGAACGCCGCGATGCTGTTCGACTCGGGCGAAAATCCGCCGGTCGGTAGCGTCGTGAAACTGTGTGCGAGGGCGTTGTACGCCGTCATATTCGGTGCGAGACCGGCGAGGTTGAGGCCGTAAAGCAAGGCGGCGAGAGCGAGCGTAAACCCGAAGTAAACCGCCCAGAGAATACGCGCCGTTTCGGCGATTCTCGGCGTGAGTCTCTGGAATTCGGGTCCCGGTGATTCGATCTGGATCAGTTGCGCGCCGTTGACCGCGAGTTTCGGTAAGATGGCGATCATCAACACGATGATTCCCATCCCGCCGAGCCATTGGGTCATCTGTCGCCACAACAAGAGTGCGTGTGAGTACCGATCGGTCGAAATTTCGTCCATCACGGTTGCCCCGGTCGTCGTGAATCCGGACATGGATTCGAAAAGCGCGTTCACCGGGTGCGCGAGCGACGAGTCCGTCCCGACGGTCGCGAGCAGGTACGGAATCGCCCCGAGAATCGCAACGGCGAACCAGGAGAGCGCCACCAGTAACATCGCCTCTCGAGGCCGTAACTCGGGGTCGGGATCGACTTGCTCGAGTAAGAGACCGATCGTGACGGTGATCACGATCGTCACCACGAAGACCAAGATATCGCGTTGGTAGACGACGGCCACGGCGAGCGGGACGAAGAGTGCAAGAGCGAGGTATTTACAGATCGTACCGGTGAGAGAGACACTCGCCCGCCAATCAACGCGTATATTCATGGGTTAGCCTATATTCATGGGTTAGCCAGTGGTGGGTACGATGCCAAAATTACGAGCGTTCTAACGTGCTATCGACACATAATTCTACTATCTACAGGATTTGAAACGACTGTCGCGTAGCAGGCGAGGGGATGGAGACTGCAGACACCAACGAAGCTAACAGCTTTCGTCGTTGTGGCTATTTACGGTCTCCCGGGTAGAAGATACGAGTGAGCACCGTATGACGAGAGTCCCCAGTCTCCGGCAACCGACGTCGTTTTTCGACGTCTTCACCGTTACCGTTAGCACGATCGTCATCGTCGCGACCGTGCTCACGATCTGGCACGGAACGTTCGTCCGCCTCGAGATGGGGATCTTCACCGCAATCGTCTTCGGGTGGGTTCTCTGGGCAATTACGCGAATTCTCTTTCGCTCGACACCGGAGTCGACGCGATAACGGTTGCACTCTATCGAAGTGTGACAGGGAATCGCTGCATTGCGGGGTCAACACTCCTCGAACTAGCCGGGGTCCGGAAACGAACAGTATTAAGAAGTAGGTGGCACTTGCCACGTGTATGTTTTCGAGGGGGCTGCACAGCGGCGGAAACGGAAGGGACCCGGACAGCGCATCTCCGACCTCGACTGACAGTTCGGAGTCAACACGCGACAGCCCTCGAGGACGAGTACGATAGTATGCGAGGACAATTCTACAGGAACGGGGATAAACGAGGTGAACAGCGCCGATGACTGGGGCTGACGAGGAACTTGCGAAAGACCTAGGCTTGTTTTCCGCGCTCGCGATTGGAATCGGGACGATGGTCGGTGCGGGAATTTTCATCCTCCCGGGTGAGGCCGCTCAGGAGGCGGGTCCGATCGTCGTCCTCTCGTTCGTCATCGGCGGAATGATCGCCCTCGTAAACGCCTTCTCGGTGAGCGAACTGGGGACGGCGATGCCCAAAGCCGGCGGCGCGTACTACTACATCAATCGCGCGCTCGGGCCGCTCTTTGGCTCCATCTCCGGCGTCGGCGACTGGATCGGCCTCGCCTTCGCGAGTGCCTTTTACTGCATCGGGTTCGGTGGCTACCTCGCGACGCTGTTAGACGGCGTCGTGGTTCCGGTTCCCGGCGTCGGCGAACTCGCCCTCCTTCCGACCATCGCGTTGGGGCCCCTCGTCCTGACCGAGATCCAGATCGGAGCGCTCCTCGCCGGAATCGCGTTCGTCGGCATCAACTACATCGGCGCGAAGGAGACGGGGAGCATCCAGACAGCCATCGTCACGCTGCTCCTCGCGATCCTCACCGTCTTCGCGTTCGTCGGTTTCTTTTCCTTCGACTGGGGAACCGTGACGACCGACGGCACCCTCGCCCCGCTCGGCTACGGCGAAGTGTTGCCCGGTACCGCCCTCGTATTCGTCTCCTACCTCGGCTACGCGAAGATTGCGACCATCGGCGAGGAACTCGAGAATCCCGGCAGAAACCTTCCCATCGCGATCATCGGCAGCGTCGTCATCGTGATGATCATCTACTCGATTCTCGTCGCGTTGATGATCGGGATCATCCCCTACGACGCGATCAGCGAGGAGACACCGATGTCCGACGTGGCAGGAGTCATCTTCGAGAACAACCTCGGCGTCATCGGCGTCACCTCGATCACGCTCGCTGCACTGTTAGCCACGGCCTCGAGTGCGAACGCGTCGATTCTCGCCTCCGCGCGGATCAACTTCGCGATGGGCCGAGACAAGATCGTCACCGACTGGCTCAACGAGATCCACCCGCGCTTCGCGACGCCGTATCGCTCGATCGCCGTCACCGGCGGGATGATCCTCGTCTTCATCATCTTGCTCGGCGAGAACCTCGAGGTGCTCTCGAAAGCCGCCAGCGCGTTACACCTCATCGTGTACGCGCTCATCAACGCCGCGTTGATCGTCTTTCGCGAGGCGGACGTGCCCGACTACGATCCGGACTTCAGGGTCCCGTTCTACCCGATTACGCCGATCCTCGGAATCGTCCTGTCGCTCGGCCTCATCGGGTTCATGGACATGATCGAGGTCGCGTTGAGCCTCCTGTTCGTCGTCGCTGCACTCATCTGGTACGGCATCTACGCCCGTCACGAGACCGACCGCGAGGGCGTCCTGAGCAACTACATCCTCTCTCGCACCGAGGAGATGCCAGACGTCGCCGTTTCGGCCGCGAACGTCGCCAAACCGAAAGCTGAGAACGAACACACCGTCGTCGTTCCAGTTTCGAACCCGCGAACGGAATCCCATCTCCTCTCGCTGGCGAGCGTGGTCGCCAAGGCCAACGACGGCGTCGTCGAAGCCGTCCACATCGTCGAGGTGCCCGATCAGACGCCACTCGTCGAAGGTTCCGAACACGTCCAGCGAATCGACGACGAGTCACAGCGCCTGATGGAGAACGTCCGCGAGAGTACGGAAACCCTCGACGTGCCGGTCGAGGTTCGAACGGTCGCGTCCCACCGCTCGTTCGAAGAAGTGTTCGACGTCGCCCGCCGCGAACACGCTGATACCGTCGTCATGGGCTGGGGGCCAGATCGGCCGTGGAGTGCCGGGCGCGCCGAACGGCCACTCGACGAGTTGACCCACGACCTCCCGTGTGACTTCCTCGTCCTGAACGACCGCGGCCTCGAGACTGATCGCGTCCTGGTTCCAACCGCTGGCGGTCCGGACTCCGTCCTCAGCGCCGAAATCGCGGGCTACCTCCGCGAGCAATTCGACAGCGAGATCACGCTCTTGCACGTCGTCGACGAGAAGAGCCAGGCCGAAGGCGAAGCCTTCCTGACGGAGTGGGCGACGGAACATGGCCTCGAGGACGCGACGATACGAGTCGATACGTCGGGCAACGTCGAAGACGCCATCGCGACGGCGGCGCGCGACCACTCGTTGATCATCCTCGGCGCGACCGGACGCGGCCTCCTCTCGCGGCTCATCCGGGGATCGTTGGCCTACAGCGTGGTCAACGAGGTCGAAAGCTCCGTCTTACTCGCCGAGCGACCGACGGAACGGTCGTTCTGGGATCGTCTCATCGGCAGTCGATCGGACGACGACTGAATCGGGCTCTCGAAGACTGCCTTAGCGTTCCAGGCGCTGGACGAGCGCCTGACGGAACGTTCGCGGCGCTCGCTGCTCGCCGCGGGACATAATCACTGCTCCGTCGCTTTCTTCGACGATGCGTTGTGGAATCGAACCGTACAACGCCTGCGCGACGGTGCTGGTTCCCGTTGCACCGATCACGATAGTGTCGTACTCGCCGGCGGCGTCGACGAGTGCCCCGGTCACGTCGTCGTCGACGACAACTCGAGAGTCGTACTCTGCCGAGTCGAGACCGGCGTCAGCCGCGACTGAATCGATAGTTTCCCGGCCGACGGCAACCGGATCGATGGGAGCGTTCCCTTCCTCGACAACGTCGTCTCCAGTGGCGTCGTCCAGTTCCGTTTGGACGTTCAACAGCGTGAGCGAACTGTCGGCGAACACGCGGTGAAGTTCGCCCGCTCGGCGCGCGGACGTCGAGGCGTGGGGACCGCTGCCGGCGAGCGAAACGATTCGCCCCGGCGAGTCGGTCGGGTCCTTGACTAACGTCACGTCACACGGCGCACGCTCGAGGAGTGGGTCGATCGTCGACCCGAAGAGAACGTCCCGGCGTCGGCGCTCGCCACCCCAGCCGAGCAGGACGTGGTCGGCGTCCTCCTCGTCGATGACCGAGAGGAGCGTGTCTTCGGCGCTCCGGGCGACGATCGCGCGCGTTCGGACGGCGACGTCTAAGGCCTCGGCGACGTCCCGGACGCTCTCGAGGAGTTGTTGCTGGCGTTCGACGCGCGTTTCCTCGAATTCGATCTGGGCTGGCGAGGTCTGCGGTGGGACCTCGATGACGTTGACGGCGATGAGTTCGGCTTGGGCCTCTTGACTCGCGGCGCTCGCCGCCGCATAGTTCAACAGCGGCTGTTGCGTGTTCGGGTTCGAGACGGGGACGACGACGCGGTAGCCGTCGTCGATCGCGTCCGCCTCCGTCTCCTGGGGGGCGACCGCTTCGCCGATGAGCGTCGTCGAGACGGCCTGCTCTTTCGCGTAGAAGTGATACCAGGCGATGCCGACCCCGACGATTCCGAGGCCGATCAGTTGCACGACCGGTTCCATCTGGAGCATCACTGCAATGCACGTGATGAATCCAAGCGCTGGTACGATCGGGTAGAGGAGCGACGGGATCCGAAAGTCCGGCTCGTACTCGTCGGGCTCAGCCCGTCGCAAAACGACGACTGCGGTGTGGACGAGCGCGTACGTGATGAGGAACATGAAACTCGCAACGTCCGCGAGCGTATCGATCGGAAGCGGACTGGCGATCAGTGTGAGGATAACGGCACCCGTCGCGAGAATTGCTCGATACGGCGTTCGGTACTCGTCGTGGATCTTGTTGAGCCAGTTCGTGAGGATCTTGTCTCGCCCCATCGCGAAGTTGACGCGGGCAGCCGAGAGAATCGACGCGTTCGCCGAGGAGATGGTCGCCAGAATTGCACCGGTGATCATCACCACCGAGCCGACGGTCGCGAACTCGAGCGTGTACTCGCCGATAGCGAGTGCCCCGAACATGTCGGTGGCTGTTGCAGCGACGTCGGCAACAGGGACGTCCGACTCTGCAAGGTCGGGGATCGGAAGCGTGCCCGTGCTGACGAGCATCACGAGGACGTAGAGAATCGTCGGCGTGACGACGGCCGCGATCATCGACAGCGGCAGGTTGCGGCCGGGATTTTTAATCTCTTCGGCGCTGGTCGCGATCACTTCGAAGCCGATGAAGGTGACGAACACCGTTCCTGCGGTTGCTGCAACGACGGGATACCCCTCACCCTCCGGAACGAACGGCGTGAGCAGGTCCGTATCGATCGCGAGCAAGCCGACGAGGATGAAGACGACGATCAGCCCCAGTAACAGAATAACGATGACGTTCTGTAACGACCCCGTCTCTTTGACGCCGCGGTAGTTGATCGCCACGAGGAGCGACGCCATGACGAGTCCGGCCAGAATCACGGCGAACGCGTCGGAGGGTTGATCGAGCAAGTACTGGCCGAAACCGAGCATATAGAAGGCGGTCGCGAACATCAATCCGGCCCACATCCCCCACCCGACGATGGTGCCGAAGAAACTGCCGAGCGCGTGGTTCACGTAGTAGTAGCTCCCGCCGGCTTTCGGCATCCCAGTTGCCAGTTCGGATAACGAGAGGGCAGCCAGCAAGGCGACGACACCGCCGATGATAAACGATATCATGCTCGCCGGGCCCGCGCTCTCGGCGACGATACCAGGCAACACGAAGATTCCCGCACCGATCATCGTCCCAAGTCCAAGGGTGTACGCCTCGAGAAAACCGAGGTCGCGCGCGAGTTCCTGATCGGAGTCAGCCATCGACGGCCTCACCTCGAGGCGACGGCGTTCGAGGTGATGCATCGAATCGATCCGTCGCGAAATTCGCTTCGGTCGGGAAACGCATATACGTGCGGTGAGGCCCGCTGTAGAAATAAGTGTACTGGATTACCAGAAATTAACGCGCTATTTCTATCGATTCAAAAGATTAGTTCACCTCAGTTCTGGATTCGAAAGTGTCGAACGTCGATTCTGAAAATCCGCCGCGAGAAAGCACCGTCAGAATGTCGCCGGGTCGAACGTCGCTTTCACCGCGTGGGGTCAAGACTTCGTCATCTCGTTCGATAGAGACGACGAGGACGCCGTCCTCGAGCAACCCGTCTCGTCCGGCTTCCTCGAGGGTCATATCGGCGATCGGTGCATCGTCGTCGACGGTGAGTTCGACGACTTCGTTCCCACCGGCGAGGCTGATGTAATCCGAAAATTGCTGGGGAGTTTCGACGGGGCCGAAGGGATGGTACGCCTGAAACTGCTCCGTTCGGAGCACCTTCTCGTCCTCGATATCGATGCCGAGCGACGCGAGTTCTCGAGCGACGTCGTTGAGCGCTTCGACGTCGTCACCGACGGCGAGAACGTGGAGATTCTTTCGCCCAGCGACGAACTCGCGAACGTTGACGACGCCGGTGATCGTTCGTGCCTGTTGAGCGAGATGGACCCGTTCTTCGATAGATGCACTCGCGACGTAGAGCGTCGACAACATCTCATCTGCGGTGTCGAAATCGACGTTCGCGTGGTAGCCGCGGATGATCCCGGCGTCCTCGAGTTGGGAGATTCGGTTTCGGATCGTCGCCGGTGAGACGCCGACCTCATCGGCGATCATGGGAGCAGACGTGTTTCTGGCATCACCCATCAACGCGTGGATAATCCGTTTGTTGACCTCGTCGAGGCGAATACTCATAGCCGCCGGTACGAGACTCCCATTGAAGGATTCTCCCTTTTTGTTCGCCCTGTCCGCGTGAAGCGACTGTCGAGACGAGAGAGCGACCGCTCGAGTGACGACGAATCGACCAGACCGACAAACGAGAGAACCGACTGCTCGAGGGAGTAGTGGCTACAACACTGCAGACACTTCATCGAGCACCGTCGCGTCGACGAAGAGCACGACGTGGTCGCCGGGTTGGGGCTCTGTGGTTCCGCGGGGGGTGATGAGGTCGCCACCGCGAGAAATCGCGCCAATGACGACGCAATTGGGCAGGTCGTCCATCGATTCCGCGATCGGTCGTCCAGTCAAGGCACTGTCCTCGCCGAGTTCGACCTCGATGACCTCGGCGCGGTCGTGCTCGAGCATGGCGATCTTCTCGGTTTGATTCGTGCGCGTAAAGCGGATGATCTCCTCGGCGGTCTCCTCACGAGGGTTGATCGCGACGTCGATCCCGACGGTCTCGAAGAGGTCGGTGTACTGCGTGTTCTCGATGATCGCGACCGTTCGGTCGACGCCGACGCGCTGGGCCAGCAAGGAGACGAGCAGATTCTTCTCGTCGCTGTCGAGTGCGGCGACGACGATATCGGCTTCGTCGATGTGTTCGCGGGCCAGGAACTCCCGGTCCGTCGCGTCGTTTTCCATGACGAACGTCTTCGGGAGCGCCTCTGCAATTTCGCGGGCGCGGTCGTGTTCTCGTTCGATCAATCGCGGCTCGAACCCGTGGGCCTCGAACTCGCGGGCGGCCTGAAACCCGATTTCGCTGCCGCCGACGATGACGACGTCCTCCGTCGGCGAGGTCGTATCGGAGACGGCGTCCAGCGCGAACTCCTTGACGGACTCGGGGCTCCCGATGACGACGATTCGATCACCCGCACAGAAAACGGTCTCCCCGCGGGCGACGATCATCTCTTCGCCCCTGAAGACGCCGGCGAACGTCATCGAGTCGTACTCGTCGGCCTCGCTGACGCGTTGGTCGACGAGGGGGCTCTGCGCGTCGATTTCGAACTCGGCCATCCGGATGAGTCCCCCGGCGAACATCTCGACGTCCTGGGCCTGCGGGAACCCCGAAATTCGAAAGATCGTCTGTGCGACCAGCAAGTCGGTACAGACCATGAAGTTGACGCCGAATCCACCCTGTGACCCCTGCCAGGTGTCGAGTAACGTTCGGTTCCGGACTCGAGCGATCGTGAACGCGTCGCTGTCGGTTTTGACCGTCCCACAGACGACGATGTTCGTCTCGTCGTTGTCGGTACACGCGACGACGAGATCCGCCTTCTCGAGACCCGCCTCGTGAAGCACCTCGAGGTCCGTGCCGTCGCCCTCGACGGCGAGCACGTCGTAGGTGTAGGTGAGGTCGTCGACGATGTCGGGATCTCGATCGACCATCGCGACGTCGTGTGAGTCCTCGAGATTAGAGGCGATCATCTTCCCGACCTCCCCCGCGCCGACGACGAGGACGTACATTACTGACCGCGCCTCCGCGAGACCATAACGAATCGAAGGTTGTGGCGGTGAGACGAAAGGCGTTACGACGTCCTCCAGTTGGTGACCCACACTCCTATCACGAGACATCGGTGGCCAACGAATCCGCCAGGACCCTCGAGTCGGAGCGTTCGAAGCGACCGCGAGGCCGAGGCTAAACGTTTCGAGAACGCATATACGGGCCCGGCCACCAAGGGACAGTATGACCGATACGTTCGCCGCGGACGATGGATGGTTCGCGAACGTCGACGCGGAGGACACGGCGGCCGCCGCGACGGCGATTCGCGAGGGGCGCACCGACGAGCCTCGAGACTGGCCGACGCTCGCGCTCGAGGCCGGATCCGTCGACGACGAGGACGGGTACTACGACGCGCTCCACGAGGCGTCCACGGCGGCGACTCGAGCGGCCGTGACCGAACGCGAAGCGGCGGACGACCGCCAGTTAGTCCACGCCGTGCGTGCGATGGACGACTGTGCGCGGACGGCGAACGAACTCGCCGAACGCCTGGCCGAGTGGGCCGGGACGGTCGACCCCGACGCCGGGACGGGGATCGATTACGCCCGCGAGCTGGTTGCTCGAGACCAGACGAGCGAGCACCCACCGCAGCCACTCGTCTCGCTCGCCGAGCGCGTCGTGGGACTGGCCGACGAAGCCGAGGCGTTACGAGAGTACGTCGAGCGACAAATGCCGACAGTCGCGCCGAACCTCGCGGCGCTCGCCGGCCCCGTCCTCGGTGCGCGACTGATCTCGCTGGCCGGAGGACTCGAGGATCTCGCGAAGAAGCCGAGCGGAACGGTGCAGGTGCTCGGGGCCGAAGACGCGCTGTTCGCTCACCTCCGAGGGCACGCGCCCTCGCCAAAACACGGGATCATCTACACCCACGACGCGGTGGGACAGACCCATCCCGACGAGCGGGGCTCGGCGGCGAGAGCCCTCGCCGGGAAACTCGCCATCGCCGCCCGCGTCGACCACTACTCCGGCGAGAAAAAGCCCGACCTCGAGGCCGAACTCGCGGAGCGAATCGAGACGATTCAAGCCCGAACCGACGACGTTGGTGGGGGAAGTGACGACGAACCGGAGGGAGACGATGAGTGACGCGCTTCCGGCTGGCGTCGAGCGACGCAAAATCGACGGGACGGAACGCCTCGCAACCCGCGGGGAGCCCGTCTACGGTGAACCGACGGACGGCGAGTGGCGAGCCTGGAACCCGAACCGATCGAAACTGGGGGCGATGCTCGAGTTGGAGATGGACACCTCCCTCGCGGGTGAAGAAACCGTCCTCTATCTCGGCGCAGCGAGCGGAACGACGGTCAGCCACGTCGCCGACTTTTCCGGGCCGACGTACGCCGTCGAGTTCGCGCCTCGTCCGGCCAGAGACTTGCTCGAGGCGGCGGACTCTCGTCCGCGGCTCTTCCCGTTGCTCGCGGACGCCAGAAAACCGGAGACCTACGCGCACGTCGTCGAGTCCGACGTCGACGTGCTCATTCAGGACGTCGCGACCCGCGGACAGGCCCGCGTCGCCTGCGAGAACGCCCGATTCCTCGCGGACGACGGCCGATTGCTCCTCGCCGTGAAGGCCCGAAGCGAGGACGTCACGCGAGAGCCAAGCGACGTGTTCGCGGACGTTCGCGAGGAACTCGAGTCTGGATACGACGTACTCGAGACGCGCAGACTCGACGACTATCACACGGACCACCTCGGAGTCGTCGCTCGGCCGCGATAGCTCGAGTTCGTTTTGGAGCGGATGGCCGACGGCTGGGTCAGTGTGCGATAACAGATATAAGGACGTTTGTAATACACTAGCGTGTTATGTCTGCACACCCCACGATTGGCGACACGCTCGAGCAGACGGTAGATCGACACCCCAACCGGGAAGCGATCGTCTACCCTCGAAAGGACCAACGGTGGACCTACGAGGAGTTCGACGAGCGCGTGAATCGACTCGCGAACTCGTTTCGCGAGTTGGGCGTCGAGAAGGGCGACCGCGTCGCGACGGTGCTTCAAAACGGCTCGGAGATGGCGCTCACCGTCTACGCCTGTGCGAAACTCGGAGCCGTCTTTACGCCGCTGAACTTCCGATTGCCGCCGGGTGAGATCGAGTACATCGTCAACGACGCGGCGGCCGACGTCGTGATGTTCGAATCGTCGACACAGGAAGCCATCGAAGGGGCGAAGCAGGCCCTCGAGACCGTCGACTCGTACGTGTTCATCGACGAGGACGCGCCCGAGTACGCGAGCAGTTTTTACGACCTCCTCGAGTCCGGGTCGCCCGAGCGACCCGAGGCCACCGTCGAAGAAGACGACGTGTACGCGTTCATCTACACGTCGGGAACGACTGGTCGGCCGAAAGGAGTGGTCCACGAACATCGGAGCATGGTCGAGCACAACCTGTTGTGTATCGCGGAGATGAACCTCACCCGCGACGACGTCGGATTGTCGATCATGCCGCTCTATCACTGCGCCGAGTTACACTGTAACCTGTTCCCGCGGGTTCACCGGGGCGCGACGAGCGTCATCCACCACGAGTTCGACCCCGTCGCCGCGCTCGAGGCCGTCGACGAGTACGACGTCTCGCTCCTGTTCGCCGCACCGACGGCGTGGAACGCACTGTCGCTCACCGCCGCGGACTCACCCGTCGACAGTTCCTCGCTTCGACTCGGGCTCTACGGCGCAGCGCCGATGCCAGAACAGGTCCTCGAGAACTGCCGAGAGCACCTCTGTGATGACTACGTGCAGGCCTACGGCATGACCGAAATTGGGCCTGCAGGCGTCTTTCAGCCACCCGAGGATCAACGCCCGAAGCAGGGCTCCGCCGGGTTACCCGGCCTCAACCATCAGGTGCGTATTGTCGAACCCGATGCGGACCCGGATCAGACGCTCGAGGATGGAGAAATCGGTGAGATCCTCATCGCCAGCCCTTGCGTGATGCGCGAGTACTGGAACCGCCCCGAGGCGACCGAGCACTCGCTTCGGGAGGCTGAGGGAACGACGTGGTATTACACCGGCGACCTGGGCTACCGAGACGAAGACGGCTACCTCTTCGTCGTCGACCGAAAGGACGACATGATCGTCTCCGGCGGCGAGAACATCTACCCCGCGGAGGTCGAAGACGTCCTGTTCGCCCACGACGCCGTCGAAGAAGCCGCCGTCCTCGGCGAACCCGACGAGGAATGGGGCGAACTGGTCGTCGCCTACGTCGTCGCCGACGGCGTCACCGCCGAGGAACTTGATACCGCAGTGCTCGAGAGCGACGACTTGGCCGACTTCAAGCGTCCGCGCGCGTACTACTTCGTCGACGAACTTCCGAAGAACCCCAGCGGAAAGGTCCAGAAGTTCAGGCTTCGCGAGGACGACGACGCCGGCGAACCGGACGCAGAGATCACGACCACCTGACCTTCTGGCGAATTCTATCGCCCGTTTTGCCTCCTCGAGCGTTTCGATGGGAATCACACCGCAGTCGGGTCCGAGTCCAAACGGTATTTATCACCGCGGGCGAAAACGAAAGACGATGGAACGCGGGTCCCGAGAATCGTTTACGCGCATGGGCACGCTAGGGATCGAAGAGGAGTGTTTCGTCGTCGACGACGACGGCCGTCCCACGAGTGGCACCGACGAACTCGTCTACGAACACGACCCGCCGGAGATCCTCGACGACCGCCTCGACCACGAACTGTTCAAGTTCGTCATCGAGACGCAGACGCCGTTGATCGAGGAGCCAAGCGACGCCCGCGAGTCGCTGCTCGAGATCCGACGGGCGCTGGTCGAGCACGCGACCGAGCACGGCTTCCAGATCGCCGCCGCCGGCTTACATCCCCTCGCGAAGTGGCGCGAACTTGAGCACGCCGAAAAGCCCCGCTACCAATCGCAACTCGACCGAATTCAGTATCCACAGCACCGAAACACGACGGCGGGCGTCCACGTCCACGTCGGCGTCGACGACGCGGACAAAGCCGTCTGGATCGCGAACGAACTGCGCTGGTACGTCCCGATCATGCTCGCGCTCTCGGCGAACTCGCCGTACTGGAACGGATTCGACACCGGCCTCCAGTCCGCGCGTGCCAAGATTTTCGAAGCGCTGCCGAATACGGGCATGCCGACGTACTTCGAGGACTACGAGGCGTTCGACCGATTCGAGCGCCAGATGCTGGCGACGGACTCGATCGAGGACCGCGGCGAACTCTGGTACGACGTGCGTCCGCACACGGCTCACGGAACGGTCGAACTCCGTACGCCGGACGGACAGGCCGACCCCGACATCGTGATGGCGTTCGTCGAGTACGCCCACGCACTCGTCGAGGCCCTCGCCGCGGACTACGAAGACGGCGCGCCCGGCTACGGTCGCGAGCACCGCCGCGAACTCCTCGACGAAAACAAGTGGCGGGCGATCCGTCACGGTCGCGACGCCTCGTTCGTCGCTCACGACCTCGAGGGAACGGTTGGTCTGGCCGAGGTCGTCGACCGCGAGTGCGAACGCCTCGGTATCGAGGGGATCAAGCGGGTCTACGAGCGCGAAAGCGGTGCCGAGCGCCAGCGTCGACTCCGCGAGGAAGATAGTCCCGACGCCTTGTGCCAGTCACTGCTTCTCGGAACCGAATAACGACCGCTGCCCGTCCAGCGAGTCGGTTCAGGTGTCCACAAAGATTTACTGCCGTGGGACGTGTCGCCACACTCGAGAGACAGATGGGTTCGGACAACACAGACGGGAGTCCGCACGAGGAGAACCACCCCGACCGTCCTCGAGACGATGACGACGCCGTCCGAACGGCCGCACTCGAGGAGGTCGATCAGCGAATCGTCGATCTGCTCTCGTGGATTCTCGACACCGAGACCCGCGCGAAGATTTACGTCTTCGTACTCGCGAACCCCGCGAGCACCGCAGAAGAGGTGGCGACGGGCACTGGCCTCTATCCGAGCACGGTTCGAGAGGCACTCGCAGAACTCCACGGAGAAGAGCGAGTCACGCGCGAGAAACGCGTAAACGACGGTGCCGGCAACAACCCCTACGCCTACACTGCGATCCAGCCGAGCGACCTCGTCGGCGGCGTCGTCGATCAGGTTCAACACGAGTTGAACACGATTTTCACGCTCGATAGTGTCATCGGACGCCCGAACGACGAGGGCCCGAACGACGAGGATACCGACCTCGAGCCAGTCACGATTACCGTCGACGACACGACGGCCGAGGCCCCGAGTGAGACCGATTCGGTCGAAGCACGAGACGAGTCAGACTCGAGTACAGAGACGGATAACCCAGACTCGGCTACAGAGGTGGACGATCCGGAGTCGATCACACCGAACCGTCTGGAGTCGGATACTGACGATGCCACCGACTCGACTGGTGTCGACGACTCGGACCAGCGGACGGACGACTAAGTCAGTTCCTCACTCCTCGAGACCGAGGACGGCCGGACGCTCGAGTTCTAACTCGTAGCCGACAGCAGTTGCCGTCGTGGTCGGCCAGCGATCCGTCGTCGTTAGTTCTTCGACCGATTCGGCCGTGACGAGTGCGGTTCCTTCGCTTTTGGCTCCCTGAACGGTCGGATTCCACGCGTACGCCATGGGTTCGATCACCGGCGCGCGGTGGTCGGGCGTCGCGATCCACTCTCGCCCGGCGAAGCCGGCCGCACCGCCCTGATGGTGGTACTCCCACTCGCCGTCGTAGCCGACGACGTCGTAGGCGTCTCGAATCGCCGAGAAAACGGTTCCCGCGGATTCGCCCTCGAGGGCCGCCTGCTGGGTCGCTGCGAGCGCGGTCGTCTCGACGCGAGTCGCTGCCGCGTGGCGCTCCTCGAGCCACGCGGGCGGGTCGAACGCGACGGTTCGCGTACAACTCGCGTGGAGGCCGGCGCGCTGGGTCGTAACTGAGACGAGCACGTAGTCGCCGAGTTCGGCCGTCGTCGGCGTGTAGTGGCGGTACTCCTGGGCGCGCTCCGCGCCGCCGACGAGCACCACCGGCGCTTCGATGTCCCGCGCCGTCAAGGCGACTCGCAGCGCCGAGGCGACCTCGTGTTCGGTGTCCTCGGCTCGGAGTTCGCGACAGACCGATTCGACGGCGGCGGCGGTTTCTCGCCCCAGCGTCCGATAGCGCTCTCGATCCTGCTCGGTCAATGGCTGTCGAAGCGGCGTCGGATCGATGCGTTCGAGGCCGGGAAGGTCGACGTCCGCCGCTGCCCGTTCGTCCGTACCGACGCGACCGGCGATCGCGTCGCCGAGCGACGAGGCGTGCCAGGAGTACGTCTCGAGCGAGACGTCCTCGGCGTCGAGATCCGGAAGTTCCTCGGCCGCGATTCGATCCGCTTCGATGTTGTTGGTCACGACGCGAACGTCCGTCCCGTCGTAGCCCACGGCGGCGACGCCCGACTCCGTTTCCCGGTCGATCACGTTCGAGCCACCCGTCAGCCAGGCGAAACTGTTCGGCCGGGCGAACCAGACCGAGTCGAGTCCGTTCGACTCGAGGTAGGCCTCGAGTCGCTCGCGTTTGTCCATAGCGGGTGCTGGGACGGACGACGTTTGAATGCGACGAACGCGAGGGCCCGCCTCGAACGGGGCCTCGAGCGAACGTGTCGAATCAGAAGTCGGATGAATCGCCAGCGTCCCGTCCCTGTCTGGCGATTCCAGCAGTGTAGGAACGACTCGGGTAACCTAAGTAGCGATAGTGCTAACCCTCGGCTGAACGCCTGTGTCGACCGATAGTTACACTTCCCGTCCGGTACTTCGTCCGCTGATCGAACGGTTTGGCTTTCGCCACCTGCTCGTGACGACGCTCTTGCTGGTCGCCGCGACGATTCTCCTCGGCGTTGCGGCGAAGGCGACCGGGTCAGGGCTCGCCTGCGAGCAAAACTGGCCGCTGTGCGACGCCGGACCATACAACGCGTTCCCGGCGAACATGCCCAGTTTCTACGAGTGGTTCCACCGCTTCGTCGCGATGTTCGCCGGGTTCGCCATCGTCGCCACGGCAGTCGCGTCCTGGCGGCTGCCCGACATCGACAACCGGATCGCCGGCCTCGTCGTTCTCGGCGCGGTTTTGACGCCGATTCAGGTCATCCTCGGCCGCGAAACCGTCACGCAGTACACGATGGACATTCTCCAGCTTCACTTCTGGACGGCGGTGCTCATCTTCGTCCTGTTCGTGGTCGCGACCGTCCTCGTCTGGGAGTCACAACTGACGGCGACTCACGCAACCGCCTCGCTCGCCCTCGGCGCGCTCTCGCTTCCGTTCCACGTCGCCCTCAGTCCCTTCGCACTCGGCGACATCACCGCCTACGGCCCGTCGCTGCAGATGGCCCAGTACGCCGTGATGCTCGTCTCCATCGCGGCCGTCCTCGTCGCGTTCATGATCGGACGACGCCAGTTCGGGAACGGCCAACTCACCGCATTGCTCGGCTTCACGACGGCCCTCGCGTTCGTTGTCACGTTCCTCGCTCGAGAGGCCGTCAATCCGGCCTACGACGCCGTGTACCTCGCTTCCACCGCCCTGTTGTTCGTCTTCCTCGCGATCAGTATGTGGCGAACGCGAATCGCCGCGAACAGCGCGTAACGCCGTTCGAAGGACACGGTTTTTTGGGAGTTCCGTCAGAAGATCCAAACGAATCGACACGTCTCGATGGAACGGGACACTCCTTTGAGGGTGGACTCGAAACCCCCAGAAGAATGGCCGACAACGCCGACGGGACGGTCTACTACGTGATCAGCGATTTACACATCGGTGGTGACGAACAACTCGAGCACGTCGAGTTTCTCGACGAACTCCTCGCGTTTCTCGAGGAGTTAGAGACGACGGACGAAGACGCCGAGTTACTGATCAACGGCGACGCGTTCGGGCTCTGGGAGTTCACCCAACTCGATGGCGTCGAGAAGTTCGACTCGCTCGTATCGTCGTACCCCCAACTCTTCGAGCAGTTTCGGGCGACGGGAGAGAACGTCCAGATCACGCTGTTGCCGGGCAATCACGACTACGAACTCGCGGCCTACGAGGAGTACGTCGAGCGCTTCGCCGAGTACAACGTCGACCTCGTCCAGGAGGAGTCGATCACCCGACCGGTCGGCGAGCGCGAACTCTGGCTCGAGCATGGGATGCAACGGGATCCGAACAATCGGATCGAAGATTTCGGTAATCAACACGACAAACCGCTGGGATACTACGTAAACCGGCACGTGACGAGTCGTGCGGGCCAGTTGTCGGATCGCGGCCGATACAACTGGCTCAAAGACATTCAGGCGGTCGCCCCGATGCAACGAATTCCGACGTGGATGACCTCGAAGTACTTCTATCGGGAGATGAACCCCTTGCTTCGGTACGCAGCGGTGCCGTTTCTGTTGTTGTTCAATATCAGCGTCGTCCTCGCGGTACTCGCCGGCCTCGACCTAGCGGGCGTCTGGTCGGCCCCGATGGCGTACTTCGAGAGCGGCCTCGTCTATCTCGGACCGGCTAGCACCCTTGTCTACTCCTTGCTCGCGGTCAACGTGTCGGTCGTCGGCTTGTTGTTACTGATCGGCGTTCCGCTGTATCTCGTCGCTCGAGACGTCCGAGTCACCCTGAATCGCTTCGGGATCTTCGAGGACGACGAACCCGCTGATCCGACGAAGCCATACCACGAGGCTGCACGAGCGGTTTTCGAGGAGCGACCGCAAACGGCCGTCTTTTGCTACGGACACACCCACCGGCCGGCCGTCACCGAACTCGAGGACCGTCTCGTCGTCAACACGGGCACCTGGTTGAAGCGACTCTACCGTCGCGAAGTCGTCGCCGGATTGCTCCCGCCGGTCTTCCAGCCGTCTTTCCAGTTGAGCTACGCGCGTATCGCGGCTGAATCGGACGGCATCGTCGTCGAGTACGAAACCGTCGAAAAACCCGATCCGATTGCAGAAGAGCTCACGTACACTGAACGACTGCTCACCGTCGGTATCGAGCCCGAACTCGATATTCCGAACCGATCCGTCGTGAGCGAAGACGCGACAGTCCCCGAACCCAAACCCGAACCCGAACCGGCTGACTGAGACCGTCGTATGCTGACGACCTGAGGCGACTATTCGCGTTGTCGAGGTTAGCCGAAGGTGACGACGACTCCGATTCCGAGGAGCGCCATCCCGGCACCGATCGCAAGGAGGACGTAGTTCGCGATCGGATTCGCCGCGGTCGTCACACCGAGTGAGTAGTGACGCCTCGAGAGCGGCCAGAACGGACGAATTCCCATCGGAGTCAACGCGTCTGCGAGGAGGTGTGAACCGATCGAAAGCGTGCCGACGACGAAGGCAAACGTGACGAATCCGACGTCCGCTGCCGGCGAGGTGGCATCGACGAGTATGGCCGTGGCAGCGGCGAGGACGGTTCCGACGGCCACCGCGAAGCCGACCGTGTGAGTCGGACCACGGTGGTCGATCAGGGGGAGTTTGTGGTCCACGTCTGGAATTGTCGAGAGGCCAACGCAAACGAGTGCGCCGAGTATCGCCACCGTCTCGTTCCCAGCCAGTCCGATAGCGGTTCCAACCGGTGCGTACGCCACCAACGCGGCCCCGTAGTGACCGACCTGGTACATCGTCCGTGGAAATTGCCTATCCGGTAATAAACACACCGCAATCGAGACGTAAAGGTCGCGATCGACGGCGTATTTGGCCGGTTCAGGCGTCAACTTCGACTCATCACCACCAGTAGAACACAGAGACGTACACGGTACGCCCCACCCAACTCGAGGACGCGTTCGGTCGCCGTTCACATTTAAATGACTTCGATACCCAACCAGCCAATTCTTGAACGTCCCTGCAGTTGTTACAGCGAACGGTTCCTCCATGTGTGATGATATTCGACGAACACTGACAGGACAGGGAGAACAGTCGAAAACCGACTACGTAGGCGGTTCGTCACTCGAGAGGACCGCGTGAGATGAGCATCATCGCGACAGTCGCCGTCCCGTCGACCGATTTTCCGCTTGGCACACTCACCGACATCGACGAGGACGTCACACTCACTGTCGAGACGACGGTGCCGACCAGCGAGTCGGTTGTCCCGTACGTCTGGGTCCCCGAGCCCGCCTCCGAGTCAGTCGTCGACGCCCTCGAGGCTGAATCAGTCGTCGGAACCGTCTCGACGGTCGATCGAACGGCCGACCACGTCTTGCTCAAGGTGACGTGGAACGAGCGGGTCAACGGCCTTCTCGAGTCGATTCGAGCGCAGGATGCGATCGTCACGAGCGCCGTCGGGACGGGAACGCAGTGGACGTTTCGGCTGCGATTTTCTACCTACGAATCGCTCTCCGCGTTCTATCGCAGTTGCGTCGACCAGGGAATCTCCATCGAACTCGTTCAGCTACACGAAACGGTGAGTCCCACCGAGACCCACCAGTTTGGCCTGACTACACCCCAGCGCGAAGTGATCGAGGATGCGTATCGAGCGGGGTACTTCGACGTTCCCCGCGAGTCGACGCTCGTCGACCTCAGTAACAAACTCGAGGTCTCCGACTCCGCGGTCTCACAGCGCCTGCGTCGGGGATTGGCGACACTCATCGAGGAGACGCTCGCTCCCGATCGACCCGGAGACGGCCCGCTGAACGAACTCGACTCGCTGTGATCGGACGGGACCGACAGTCTATATGCGCTCGAGGCCCTGCTCACTGTCGTGAAGAACGTCACGGAGCGGACTCACAACCCGTTTGGACTGCGACCACCGTTCGATCGCACGAGGCCCGACGAGCGAACGGCCGTCTTCGGCTACGGCGACGCGAACGCCGACTTTCACTTAATCGGCAACTATCCCGGTCTCCACGGCGGACGCGAGAGCGGCGTGCCGTTTACCGAAACCGAGGCCGGCGAGCGCGTCCAATCGATCGTTCGTGAGGTCGGCTTCGCGGAGGGCTCTTGGAGCGAGCCAACCGTCGAAAACCTCTTCTGTAGCTACCGGCACATGTGTTGTCTCCCGCCGGGCGAGACGCCCGACGAATCGACGTACGACGAACTCGAGCGATACTTCGACGCCGAGTTGCGCGCGATCAACGCCCACATTCTCCTGCCCGTCGGCGAGCGCGTAACCGACCACGTCCTCAGATCCTACACGACCCAGCGCGACCGTCTCGACCTCGAGATGGCCACGCTGCACGCACAAGAAATCCGCGGGCGTGGCTTCATGGTCGTCCCGATCAGGGATCCGACCGCGTGGGAAGACACGGAAGCCGACGCGATTATCTCGCGACTCGAGGCGATTCTCGGACGCGACTACCGCCAGACGAAGGGCGTCGCGACGCGTGTCGGATAAAAAGCGACGGGCGAGCGAAACGGCGAGTGCTATCGGCCGAGGTGCTTCCGGATCGTCGCCCGAATCGGAAGCGCGAGACCGCCGACAATCGGCAACAGGACGAATGCGACCAGGTCGACGACTAACGCGGGTTCGCCACCGACGCCGAGTCCGACTCCCAATCCTGCCAGGGGGCCCAAAACCGGGAGGACGTACAGATACGAGGGCGTCCACCCCGGGCCGCGACGCGTGTGCTGGACGATCACCGAGAAGAGCACCGGCATGAGCACCGCGCCGGCGAGCAGCGGACCGCCGACGAGGGCGGCCGTCACGCCGAGTCCCAGCGCGAGGACGATCGTTTCGTCGATCGAGAGTGCACCGAAGAGGTCGCTCGAGCGACGCACTCGAGCGCCGAGCAAGACGAGACCCGTCAGACCGACGATCGCGCCCAGCGCGGCGTACCACAGGTGGGCCTCGAGTGGCACTGCGAACGGTTCGAACGCCGCGAGGAACGAGGCGATGGGATCGACTCCGTGCCGGCCGGTCGAGAGGAGTTCCCAGTGTTCGCCGAGGTCGCTACCGACAGCACCGAGGTCACCGGCTAGCCCAGCGAGTTCGGCTTCGTTCTCGAGGGCGACGTGAGCGAGACCGACGAGATAGACCAGCAGGGAGCCCCAGATCAACGGGAGCGAGAAGTTCTGCCGTCGCCACCAGCGGACGGCCGCGTTGCGTTCGGATGTAGTGTCTGAAGAGGTCGCCGTCTGGTGGCTCGTCGTGCGTGTACGTCCACCGGTACTCGTTGCGCCGGTACTCGTCGTCGATCCAGACTCTCCACTCGTCGCACTCGCACTCGAGGCCGTTGCGCTTGTACCTGTTGCACCACTCGTCGCACTCGAGGCCGTTGCACTTGCACCCGTTGCACCACTCGTCGCGGAAGCCGTCTGCTTCGTCGCGGCGGAACCGGCACTAGCGCTACTCGAGGAACTGTTCGTGTCGTCGCTGTCGTCGCTCGAGTCGTCGGAACTTCGCCACACCGATGCGGAGGGGAGCCCACTCGTTCGTTTGGCGACGTAGTCTTCGTGCCCGAGTCGATCGTAGGCCTGCTGTTCGACGGGGTCGCCGAGGATGTCGTAGGCCTTCTTGACCGCCGTAAACTGCGCTCGAGCGCGTTCGTCGTCGTTGTGATCGGGGTGGTACTCGCGAACCTTCTCGCGATAGGCCGTTTTGATCTCGTCCTGGGGGGCATCGGACGGTACGTCGAGAAGGTCGTAGAAATCCTCAGTCATGTGAAAGTCAGCGTGTCTTGTACAAACTGTTGGGCGGGGATATAATTAGATTGTTTGTTTCAGTTGAGACCGCATTGTCTGTATTATGAGAGTATAGGACTTCACTTACGACACGCCTCTCAGCTGCTCGGATTCATCACCGCCTCCACGTTCAAAAGTCGGTGAGCGAGGTCTGCCCGCGTTCAGCCGTCGAACGCCCTTCGTCGGAAGTTGATTCTGCTTCTGTGTCAGGTTTCGTGTTCGTCTCAGTTACTCGAGCATCTCCTGGCTCGTCCGCAGACACCTCCTCGCCAGCGGACACGTCGTCGGCTGTGGCGTGTGGCGAACGTGATTCCCACCCGTCGAGGTCCGCCTGATCCGCCGCCGCGAACTCGAGGTTTGCCACCCTGACGCCGACTTTTCGAACCGACTCGGACTCGAACTCCGAGAACAGATCGTACGCGATTCGATCGACGAGATCCGGATCGTCGACCGGGCCGGAGAGCGATCGCTCGCGGGTGTTGACGTCGTACGGCGGGAGGACCGCCTTGACGCCGACCGTCCGATAGAGTGCCCCCTCGCGTCGGGCACGGTCGGCGACGGCCGCCGCGAGCGTCTCGATCTGTTCGTACTTCTGCGTCGGGTCCTCGACGGGTTCTGCGAACGCCGACTCTCGAGAGAAGCTCTTTGGCTCACCCTTGGGCGTTACGCGTCGGTCGTCGTCCCCGTGGGCGCGATCGTACAGTTCCCGGCCCCGCTCGCCGAAGCGTTCGACCAGTGGCTCGGGATCGGCCGCCGCAACGTCTGCAGCCGTCTCGAGCCCCATTTCGCGAAGCGCGCGAGCGGTAACGGGACCGACGCCGTGGAGCAAGTCGACCTCGAGCGGCGCGAGGAACGCTTGTACGTCGCCGGGTTCGACGACGGTCAAGCCGTCGGGTTTGTCGAAGTCGCTCGCGATTTTCGCGGCGCTCATCGTCGGCGCAACGCCGATGCTGACGGTGATGCCGACCTCGCGTCGAATTCGGTCTTTGATGTGGCGACCGAAGCCGTCTGCAACCTCCCAGGCGGTCCGGTCGGTCACGTCGAGGTAGGCCTCGTCGATGCTCACCTCCCTGACGACGCCGGCACACTCGTGGAGGATTTCCCGAACCTCGCTCGCGACCGACTCGTAGTAATCCATGTCGACGGATCGGTAATATCCCGTCTCCTCCACCGAACGGTCGTCGTGGACCCCGTCGTCAGTTTCGTCGCTCCCAGCGTCGCCTTCGAGTGGCCCGCGCCGAGGCAATCGCTCGAGCGCGCTCGAGATCGCTTGCGCGCTCTCGACGCCGAACTCACGGGCTTCGTAGCTGGCCGTGGCAACGGCACCGATGTCGTCGCCGTGCTCGTAACCCATCCCGACCACGACCGGTTCGCCGTCCAGCTTGGGCTCGCGAAGCCGTTCACAGGAGGCGTAAAAGCAGTCCGCGTCGACGTGACAGACGATCCGCTCTTCCTGGTTGTCGTCCGTCTGCACGCCGGGCAGCCGCGGCCCCTCGGTCATTCGTTCACTCGAGAGTTCGTCCGCGTCGTTGTGAACGTTGTGCCCCACCGGTCGCCGAATCACCGCTGTCGTTCGATATCAATAGAGTTGACACATCAATCGAATTACTTTCCTCCCAGCGGCGAGAGCGCCACGTATGGATTCACCGTCTGCAGACACGCCACCTCCGATCGATACGTACGGATCCGACGACGAATCGGACTCGAGCACGCTGTTCAACGCGCTCGTCGGTGCCGCGGTCGGTATCGTTCTCTCGTTCGTCCCAGGGTCGACGGTAATCGGTGGAGCCGTCGCCGGCTATCTCGAGGGAGGGGAACCCGCAGACGGTGTCTCAGTGGGAGCACTGGCAGGGTTCGTTATGCTCGTCCCGATCGTGCTCTTTGGATTCCTCGGCATGGCCCTGTTCGTCGGACCCGCCGGGGGCGCCGGGGGTGCCGGATTCGGCGTGTTCGGACTGCTCTTTCTCGTCGTGTTCGGCGGACTCTACACCGTCGGGTTGAGCATTCTCGGCGCGGTCGTCGCAATCGTTCTCAAAAACGGTCTGTGACGCGAGACCGAAGCGAATTCAGTTGTATCCGCGCCAGCGCTTCCCACACTCGGTACACTTGAAGAATCGCGTCGGCGGCTCGTCGGCGGAGGCCGTCTGTTTGAGCGTGTACCACGCCTCCTGGTTGCCACAGTCGTCACAGACGACATCGGTCGCCTTCGGTTTCCCTTCGAAGTTGGCGTTTTCGTCCGACTCGATGATCTCTGCGTCCGTCTGAGATTCCGTCGAGACGAACGCGTCTTCTTGCTCTCGGTCGCGTTCGCTCAAGGCCCCACAGTCCGCACTCGTACAGACCATCTGATCGCCGTCGGCTTTCATCATCGAGCCGCATTCGTCGCAAAAGCGCATATCTGAGCGTAGCGGGTCGACGGGCAAAAGGATAGTGTCGAGCGCAAGAGACTCCCATTTCGGGCCATCTGGCCTCGCCGGATTAACTCGAGCGTCGCTTACTGCGTTGAGAGCGGGCAGACTCGAGCGTCGCTTACTGCGTTGGGAGCGGCCAATCTCGAGGATCGGCTTATTGGGTTGGTGACGGGGTGACTCGAGCACCGGTGTCGCTCGGCCGCGTCACGATAACGTCCCCCTCGAGTCCGTTCGTTTGGAGTGCGTCTCGAGCGGCCGCTTCGGCCTCGTCTGCGTGGTCTCGGTCGGTGACCCCGTAGACGACGGGGCCCCACGACGACTGGCCGACGCCGGTACAGACCGGACATTCAGAGAGCGTTTCGACGAGCACACCCGCCGGGGGCCGGAAGACGCCACCCTGAGCGTCCGCATACCACGAACCGTTCTTCCGACCGATTTCGGCGATCGCGTCGCCGAATGCCTCGAGGCTTCCCTCCGCTGCGGCAGGAAGGAGTTTGCGGGTGACGACGCCCGCAATTTCGTCCGCCACGGCAGGGTCGGCTCGCTCGACGACGGTTCGCATGCTCGCGTCTTCGTCGTCGCCGCTTCGGCCGGGTTCGGCATCCGGAACCACGACGAGGAATCGCCACTCCGCGGGCAGATCGTGGCGGGCAACGGCCGGGGGAACAGACCAGTCGCCCTCCGCAGGCGGTTCGGTCGTAAATCGATTCGTCGGGTGGCCCGCGTCCACGACGAAACCGCCGGCTTCGAACGTCGCGACGCCAACGCCGCTGCGCCCGCCACGGCCCATCGCCGGCGCCAGCGCTCGCACGTCCACCTCGAGGTCGTGTGCGCTGGCCGTCGCGGCGAGAATCGAGAGCGCGAGTTGCGTACCGCTCCCCAATCCGACGTGACGGGGCAATCGCTCCTCGAGCGAGATCGACACTCCAGACACGTCGAGGGCGTCTACCGCGCGTTCGGCGTACGCTCGAGCGAGTTCGTCATCGCTCTCGACAGCAGTCGACGGTTCGGCGGTCACCCTCACGCGTGGCTCCTCGAGGCCGACGCCGATGCCGCCGTAGAGTCGTCGTCGCGCGAGCGAGAGGTTCTGAAAGCCGACGTGAACTCTCGCGCCCGTGGTGACCGTCGCCGTCGTCATAGGGCGCGGTAGGAACCCTCCCTAGAAGGGGGTTTCGACGGCGACACGTGCTCGTGGCGTCGCCAGCCATTTATACAGCGTCGGTGCTATCGAACGAATAATGACCGACGACTCACGCGCCGGTGTCGTCCTCGCCGGCGGTTTTTCGACCCGCTTCGGCGAGGCCGACAAAGCCGTCGCCGAACTCGCCGGAACGCCGATGATCCGACACGTCGTCGACCGATTGGGAGGAGTCGTCGACGACTGCGTGATCAACTGCCGCGACGATCAACGCGAAGCGATCGAATCTGCACTCGAGGGCAGCGACCTCAGCCTCACGTATGCAACCGATCCAGAGCCAGACCGGGGTCCACTGGCCGGCATTCAGGTCGGTCTCGAGGCCGTCGACGCGGCGTACGCGGCCGTCGTCGCCTGCGACATGCCCCACGTCGATCCGGCGTTGCTTGACTACCTTTTCGAGCGCGCCCGCGGCCGCGACGCCGCCGTCGTTACGCTCGAGGACGGCTGGTACCAGACGACACAGGCCGTCTACCGTGCCGACGCGATGGCTCGAGCCTGTGAAACGGCGCTCGAGGAGGGCGACGGCCGAATCGTCACCGCGTTCGAGAGCATCGACGTCGACCTGGTCGAGGAAAGCGAACTCGAGGACGTTGCCCAGCGGACGTTCGAGAGCATCGACACGCAAGCGGCGCTTCGCGACGCAGAGCGCCATCTCGAGGGCTGAGCGTCGTCCTCCGCCGCGGGAAGTCAGAACCTGCTGGCTGAGAAAGGGTAACTTATACCGTTTCGACGCAAGGGTCGACCATGAGCAGCGACGACGAGTTCGACTACGGCAAAGACGAACGCCTCAAAAGCAGCGAGGTCACACAAGGCGCAGAGAAAGCCCCCCACCGAGCGATGTTCCGGGCG
Organism: Natronorubrum sediminis; assembly: GCF_900108095.1. Classification (NCBI taxonomy): domain Archaea; kingdom Methanobacteriati; phylum Methanobacteriota; class Halobacteria; order Halobacteriales; family Natrialbaceae; genus Natronorubrum; species Natronorubrum sediminis. The sequence continues at coordinate 54,058 of NZ_FNWL01000002.1, read as the reverse complement.
ATGGGCTTCGAGGACGAGGACTTTGGCTCGCCGATGATCGGCGTGCCCAATCCGGCCGCCGACATCACGCCGTGTAACGTCCACCTCGACGACGTCGCGGAGTCGGCACTCGAGGGCGCGGACACGGCTGGCGGGATGCCCATCGAGTTCGGCACGATCACCATCTCCGACGCCATCTCGATGGGGACGGAAGGGATGAAGGCGTCGCTGATCTCTCGAGAGCTCATTGCCGACAGCGTCGAACTCGTCTCCTTCGGCGAGCGGATGGACGGTCTCGTCACCGTCGCCGGCTGTGACAAGAACCTGCCCGGCATGCTGATGGCCGCGATCCGGACGGATCTTCCGAGCGTCTTCCTCTACGGCGGCTCGATCATGCCCGGCGAGCACGAGGGCCGCGACGTCACCATCGTCAGCGTCTTCGAGGGCGTCGGGACCTACGGCACCGGCGAGATGAGCGGCGAGGAACTCGACGACTTAGAACGAAGCGCCTGTCCCGGCGCTGGCTCCTGTGGGGGCATGTACACCGCAAACACGATGGCCTCCATCTCCGAAGCGCTCGGTCTCGCCCCGCTCGGCAGCGCATCGCCACCAGCGGAGGACGAGGAGCGCTACGAGGTCGCCCGCCGCGCCGGCGAACTCGCCGTCGAGGTCGTCGAGGAGGATCGCCGTCCTTCCGACGTCATCAGCCGCAAATCCTTCGAGAACGCCATCGCGCTCCAGACCGCAATCGGCGGCTCGACGAACGGCGTGCTCCACCTGCTCGCGCTCGCCCGCGAGGCCGACGTCGACCTCGAGATCGAGGACTTCGACGAAATTTCGCGTCGCACCCCCAAGATCGCCGACCTCTCTCCCGGCGGCGACCACGTCATGAACGACCTCCACGAGATCGGTGGCGTCCCAGTCGTGATCCGCCGACTGCTCGAGGCCGATCTCTTCCACGGCGACGCGATGACCGTCACGGGCCGGACGATCGAGGAAGAACTCGAGACGCTCGACCTGCCCGACGAGTCGGAAATCGACGCGGAGTTCCTTTACCCGGTCGACGACCCCAAAGAATCGGAAGGGGCGATCAAGATTCTCACGGGCAATCTCGCACCCGACGGCTCCGTCCTGAAGGTGACCGGTGACGACGAGTTCCACCACCACGGCCCCGCGCGAATCTTCGAGGACGAAGAGGACGCGATGGAGTACGTCCAGGAAGGCCACATCGAAAGTGGCGACGTGATCGTCATCCGAAACGAAGGGCCGAGTGGCGGCCCCGGCATGCGGGAAATGCTCGGCGTCACCGCCGCCGTCGTCGGTGCCGGTCACGAAGACGACGTCGCACTCATCACCGACGGCCGCTTCTCCGGTGGCACCCGCGGCCCGATGATCGGCCACGTCGCCCCCGAGGCGTTCGTCGGCGGCCCAATCGGCTTGCTCGAGGACGGCGACGAGATCACCGTCGACATTCCAGAGCGCACCCTCGAGGTCGATGTTGACGACGCTGAACTCGAGGCTCGCCGCGAAGCGTGGGAGCGCCCGGACCCACCGTACGATGGGGGCGTGCTGGCCAAGTACTGCCGTGACTTCGGGTCGGCATCCCACGGCGCGGTGACGAACCCCGGCCTCAAACGCGAGTAATCGATTCCCGACTACGGTCTACTCACGACTCGTTTTCGATCGATGCTGACTCGTTCGTTCCGGTGACATTCCGACGCAAGCGAGTGCATGGACCGTCGCTTTCCTGCACGAAGCTTTCGGGCCCATGTCGTCGAGTAGTACGCAAGATACGTCGATGTACAAATACTGCCTCGAGTGTGATTGGTACGCGAGTACGGACGCCGGACAGACGCCCAGAGAGGTTTCAGAGGACGCGATCGATCACTTCGTCGAAACGGGACACGCCGTCGATTCGATCAGACTACCGCCGCCAATCGTCCTGCAAAATTAGTCGGTGTGACGGTGCAGAAAGCCAGTTCGGCTCGTCGGCTTAGTTGAATCCGGGCGAGTTCTCGATTTCGGTGTCGAACTCGTCGACGACGCGAACGCCGAGTCCGTGGAAGTCCGGAAGACGTGGGCCGTCGCCGTCCTGTGCGGCCTCGACTGCCTCGTCTTCGAACTCGTCGATCGGGTGTGGTTCGACGACATCGACGTACTCGCGGTCCTCGATGCTCATGACCGAGAAGCCGGGCGTGATGCCGGTCGCTGCGTGGGGGTCGCCCGAGACCGGGTCGGGGCCGCGCAGGCTGACGAACATGTACTCGCCGTCGGGTGAGGACCACATGATGTCCGGCGCGTCGCTGTCTGCCGGGTCGTCGTCCTGATCCGGACCGTACTGTTCGATGTAGCCGTCCTCGACTGGTTCGTCGGTCTCCGGGTCGACGACGACGCCGTCGTTCGTCTCCCGGTTGAGGATCCACAGCTCTTCGCCGTCGGGGGTGAACCAGAAGCCGTGTGCGTCGACGCCTTCCGTGTCACCTTCCTCGAGGATGAACTCGTCTTCGGCGGTATCGTAGACGTAGTAGTGTCCGACGCCGTCTTCGCCCTCGTCGGGGTCCGACGGTGCGCCGGCAGTGAGGTAGAACTTCTCGTCCTCGTAGTGGGGCATCGTTCCGCAGTTCGTCGGCGCTTCTTCCTGCGTGTACGCGCGCTCGATTTCGAACTCGTCGTGATCGACGATCACGAGTCCAGCGTTCCCGTACTCCGGGCCGAGCGTGTGAAGCGAGCGACCGTCGGCCGTGTACTGGTGACAAATCGGGTGGGCCGGTTCGACCTCGTTGTCCGAGACTTCGTCGCTCTCCCCGAGTTCGATGCGGTCGACCTCTTCGAACTCGCCGTTTTCGGTGTCAGCGTCGAGGCGGACGATACTACCGTAGTGGCCGTCTTCCATGTCGCCCATGACGTCGACGGTGATGTATTCGTCGCCGGGACTGAACGCGGCCATGTGCGTGGACGGCCCGGTCTCGATGTCCGCGACGAGTTCTTTCTCCTCGGTGTCGAAGACGAGTGTTCGGCCGCCGGCCGTACAGGCGATAGCGGCGTAGGCGTAGTCCGAACTGAAGTCGATCATGTGCGGGACGATGTCGTCGGCGTCGATACCGAGGTCGTTGACGTCGATGTAGTCCGTCATCGCGAACTCGTCGTCGCCGTCGTCGGCGTCGGCGGCCGGTTCGTAGATGAAGATGTCGTCTCGGCCCTGATCGAGCGCCCAGACTTCGTACGATCCGTCACCCTCTTCGAGGTCCGGGTCGATGTCGTAGTCCTCGTCGTCAAACTCCGACTCCTCACCGTTGTCGTCGTCACCATCGCCGTCACCCGCACAGCCAGCCAGTGCCACTGCACTCACTGTTGCACTCCCCACCAAGAACCGTCTGCGTGTTGCATCCATTCGCATACACATCCCTGGGGACTACACCGTCAAAAAGTTGCGGGTTTCAGCCTCTCTACCACCCGATTTCAGCAGTTTAGCCATAGGACGAGGCAATAATTGACTCGAGTTCAGACACTCACATCCCCCCAGCATCCGAATACTGCCGCTGTTGGGATCACCACGATGGATCACCGGGCAGAATTAGGACAATATTGCCGCCATCTATGACTGGGAATGCAGTGTGAATCCCGACAGTCGAACGCCGCTGAATCGGGTCGCCGTCTGCGAAAGACGCGCCACTCGAGGAGACAAGCGGCCCTGTGGCCACGAGCATCGCTCGACTGTGAGCAGTACCGGTTCGTGTCAACGCAGATACGCAACGTCTGCTGAGACGAACGTGAACGACACCAATTACGAACGCTGCTCGAGAATCCGTTCGATGATCAGCCGCGTCGAGAGGATTTCGTCGTCTGCGACCGATTCGCGGCCACTCGCGCGTTCGACGGTACATTCGAGTCCGCGACGCTCGAGTTCGGCTTCGATCTGTGCGTCGTCGTGGTGTTGGTCGTGGCCCAGCGCGATTACGTCGGGGTCGATCTCCTCGATCGGCACGAAGATATCCTCCTCGTGGCCGAGAATCGCCTCGTCGACTGCCTCGAGGGCGTTGACGACGTCCCGGCGTTGGGTAGCCGGACAGATCGGTGTCTCCTTGTGGTCGACGTTCGCCTTTCGAGCGACGATCACGTACAGTTCGTCGCCCATCGCCGCGGCCTCCTCCAGATAGTGAACGTGGCCGGGGTGGACGATATCGAACGTTCCCTGTGCGATGACCGTTTTCGTCATGCGTTCCTCCCGTTCAGCCGTCGGTACCCACGCGAACGAACCGTCGTCGCCGAACTCGTCGGCATCGTCTGACGTATCATGCTATCGTCGAAGGTCGTCGTCGATATCCGCCTGTGTAAAGTCGAAGAAATCATCGGTGTCGGGTAGTTCCACGTCGATCACGTTCAGCCGGGTCGAGTGCCCCTCCGAATCGAACGCCTGCCAATCCGAGCGACGATAGGGTGCGCCGATGATGATGTGGACGCTCCCCCGGCCGAACGTCTCGAGGTCCGCCGCACTCGGCGAGATCACGCCGTTTGGATGGGAGTGAACGCTGCCGAGTGCCTTCACGTCGTTTGGAATCTGGCTCGTTCGAACCGTCGCGCTCACGCTGTTGGACTCGGTTCCCGGAACGACGAGCACGTCGGTAATGACGAGTCCATCCTGCTCGAGGCCCAGCTCCTGGGCATCGGTACCCCGGAGGAACCCCATGTACTCGTGTGGGTGCGTCGCCTCCGAGGATTCGAGTGCGAACTCGAGGGTCTCCTCGGCGATGCCGAGAATTTCGCTCGAGCGAAACAGCGCGTCGAACAGCCCCATATCAGGCCCTGCGTGCTTGCGGTTGCTAAACGTTCCGATCAGGTAGTCGACTCCGCGGTCAGGAGTTCACACCCGTTTCGCGGCGAATCGCTTCGAGGAATGTCTGAATTATCAATGATGTTTGTGGAAGATCAACTAGGTGTCAGTATACTCCTAATGGTACTAGCGAGGGGCTTTTCGGGAACCTACTCGTAATCGAGTATATGTCACTAGACGAAGATTCACTCGACTATCATCGTGAGGACCTGCCTGGGAAGATCGAGATCCGGACGACGAAATCGACGACCACCCAGCGCGATCTCTCGCTCGCGTACTCACCCGGCGTCGCCGCGCCGTGTCGGGAGATCGCCGACCGAGCGGACGATGCCTACCAGTACACGGCCAAAGGCAATCTCGTCGGCGTCGTCTCGAATGGCTCCGCCGTGCTCGGACTGGGCGATATCGGCGCGCAGGCCTCCAAACCGGTCATGGAGGGGAAAGGCGTCCTCTTCAAACGCTTCGCCGACATCGACGTTTTCGACATCGAACTCGAGCACGACGACGCCGACGCGTTCGTCGAATCGGTCGCAGCCATGGGCGCGACCTTCGGCGGGATCAACCTCGAGGACATCGCCGCCCCCGAGTGCTTTCGAATCGAAGAGCGCCTGCGCGAGCGAATGGACATTCCCGTCTTCCACGACGACCAACACGGCACCGCGATCATCTGCGGGGCAGCACTGTTAAACGCCGCCGACATCGCCGGCAAAGACCTCGAGGACCTCTCCGTGACGTTCTCCGGGGCGGGTGCAGCAGCCCTCGCGACCGCGCGATTCTTCGTCTCGCTCGGGATCGAGAAAGAGAACATCACGATGGTCGATATCGACGGCGTTCTGACGGCCGAACGGGCAGAATCCGGCGATCTCGACCCCTACAGCCGCGAGTTCGCCCGCGACGTCCGCGACGACGGCCTCGAGGGCGCACTCGAGGGTGCGGACGTGTTCGTCGGCCTCTCGGTCGGCGGCATCGTCAGCGAGGCGATGATCCAATCGATGGCGTCCGATCCGATCGTCTTCGCGATGGCCAACCCCGACCCCGAAATCGACTACGAGACGGCCAAGAACGCCCGAAACGACGATGTCATCATGGCGACGGGGCGCTCTGACTACCCGAATCAAGTCAACAACGTGCTCGGCTTCCCCTTCATCTTCAGAGGTGCGCTCGACGTGCGTGCGGCCGAGATCAACGAGGCGATGAAAGTCGCGGCCGCGAAAGCCATCGCCGACCTCGCGAAAGCCGACGTGCCAGACGCCGTGCGCAAGGCCTACGGCGACCAACCTCTGCAGTTTGGCCCCGAGTACATCATCCCGAAACCCCTCGATCCGCGGGTCCTCTTCGAGGTCGCGCCCGCCGTCGCTCGCGCCGCGATGGACTCCGGTGCCGCCCGAACCGACATCGACCCTGAGGAGTACGTCGAGGGACTCGAGGCCCGACTCGGCAAATCGCGCGAGATGATGCGAACCGTGTTCAACAAAGCGAAGAGCGACCCGAAACGGATCGCACTAGCGGAGGGTGGCAACGAGCGAATCATCCGGGCGGCGGCACAGATCGCCGATCGTGAGATCGCTGACCCCGTGTTGATCGGCGACGCGACCGAGATCGAGACGACGATTTCGGTCCTCGGCCTCGAGTTCGAGCCTGACGTCGTCGACCCCGACACGAGCGAACCCGAGGACTACGTGGAATCGCTCTACGAACGTCGCCAGCGAAAGGGCGTGACGAGAACCGAAGCGACGGAGCGGATTCGCGATAGCAACTACTTCGCGTCGGTGATGGTCGATCAGGGCGACGCGGACGCCATGCTGACGGGATTGACGAATCACTATCCCTCCGCGCTGCGGCCGCCGCTGCAGGTGATCGGGACCGCCCCCGAGACCGACTACGCCGCTGGCGTCTACATGCTCACGTTCAAGAATCGCGTCGTCTTCCTCGCGGACACGACGGTCAATCAGGATCCGGACGAGGAAGTCCTGGCCGAGATCACCCGTCACACGGCCGACCTCGCTCGCCGGTTCAACGTCGAGCCACGGGCGGCCCTGCTCTCGTATTCCGACTTCGGCAGCGTCGACAACGAGGGAACGCGAAAACCCCGCCGTGCTGCGCGGCGACTCCGGGACGATCCTGCAGTCGACTTCCCCGTCGACGGCGAGATGCAAGCCGACACCGCCGTCGTCGAAGACTTCCTCACCGGCAGCTACGAGTTCAGCGACCTCGAGGAGCCCGCAAACGTGTTAGTCCTGCCGAACCTCGAGGCCGGGAACATCTGCTACAAACTCCTTCAGCGACTGGGCGGTGCGGAAGCGATCGGCCCGATGCTCGTCGGCATGGATCGGCCGGTTCACGTCCTCCAGCGAGACGACGACGTGAGCGACATCGTCAATCTGGCTGCAGTTGCGACCGTTGACGCACAGGACGATTGAGCGAATGAAACAGGCGGGTCGGAAATCCGACCGACCTCACTTCGACGGGCGGTGTGGGCGCTGTGGGTGCTCCCTTCTTGACAAGGGTTATACGCGACCGCCCCAAATGACAGGGCAAGATGACACGTGAGTCCGCCGGGGAACCCGGCACAGATGACGGGGATTCCGTCGTCTACGAGCTTGCCCCCGAGTGTACGATCGAGGACGTCGAAGAGGATCAACAGTATCTCGCCGAAATTAACGGTATCGTCGACTACGGTATCTTCGTCGATCTCTCCGAATCCGTCTCCGGTCTCGTCCACGAATCCGTACTCGAGGGTACCTACGGCGTCGGCGACGAACTCGTCGTCACGCTCGAGAGCGTCCGCGACAACGGCGACGTGGCCTTCGAACCCGTCGACATCGACGACTACACGCTCGAGCAGGTCGATCACGACTACTCTCTGACCGCCACCGACCGACTCGAAGCGACCATCGGCGAGCAGGTGCACATCGAAGGCGAAATCGTTCAGGTCAAACAGACCGGCGGCCCGACTATCTTCCACGTCGCCGACGAAGCCGGCGTCGTCCCCTGTGCGGCCTTCGAGGAAGCCGGCGTGCGAGCGTATCCGTCCATCGAGGTCGGCGACATCGTCCGTATCACCGGCACGCCCGAACACCACGAGAACTCCGTGCAGGTCGAAGCCGAGGGCCTCTCGAAACTCGAGGGCGAGGACGCTGAGGAGGCTCGCGAGCGACTCGAGGACGCACTCGAAGCGCGCGCCGAACCTCACGACGTCGAACCGCTGATCGACTGGGAGGCGTTCGAGAAGCTCCGACCGAACCTCAAGGAAGTCGCTCAGCTCCTCCGGCGCACCGTCTTGCAGGGACGCCCGATTCGCGTTCGACACCACGCCGACGGAGACGGCATGTGTGCCGCCGTCCCGGTTCAAATCGCCCTCGAGCGGTTCATCAGCGAGGTTCACGAGGACGAGAACGCGCCGCGTCACCTCATCAAACGCCTGCCCGCGAAGGCACCGTTCTACGAGATGGAAGACGCGACGCGAGACCTCAACTTCGCGCTCGAGGATCGCGAGAAGCACGGTCAGCAGCTTCCGCTTCTCTTGATGCTGGACAACGGCTCGACGGCCGAAGACGTCCCAGCCTACGAGACGCTGGCGCACTACGACATTCCGATCGCCGTCGTCGACCACCACCACCCCGACCCCGACGCGGTCGGCGACCTCCTCGACGCCCACGTCAACCCGTACCTCCACGACGAGGACTACCGGATCACGACGGGGATGTGCTGTGTCGAACTCGCCCGAATGATCTACCCGGACATCACGGACGAACTTCGCCACGTCCCCGCCGTCGCCGGCCTCTCGGATCGCTCGAAGGCCGACGCGATGGAGGACTACCTCGCACTCGCAAACGAGGAGGGCTACGACGAGCAGCGCCTTCAGGATCTGAGCGAAGCGCTCGACTACGCCGCGTTCTGGCTGCGATACAACTCCGGTGATCAGTTGATCCAGGACCTCCTCCAGATCGACAGCGACGACGAAGAGCGCCACCGCGAACTCGTCTCCTTCCTCGCGGAACGCTCTCGCGCGGACGTCGACGAGCAACTCGATGCCGCGATGTCTCATCTCGAGCACGAAGACCTGAACAACGGCGCACACCTCTATCGGATTGACGTCGAGAACTACGCCCACCGGTTCACCTACCCTGCACCAGGCAAGACTACTGGCGAGATTCACGACCGCAAAATCGAGGAAACCGGCGACCCCGTAATCACGGTCGGCTACGGCCCCGACTTCGCCGTCCTTCGCTCCGACGGCGTTCGACTGGACATCCCGAACATGGTCTCGGAACTCGAGGACGAGATTCCCGGCGGCGGCGTCTCCGGCGGCGGCCACCTCGTCGTCGGTTCGATCAAGTTCGTCAAAGGCAAACGCGAGGAAGTGATCGACGCCCTCGTCGACAAGATGGAAGACGCCGAAATCGACGAAGCGCTCTCGAGTGCAGCGCCGATCGACGACTGACGATTCACGACTGACGATTCACGACTGACGACCGTCGACTATCGACTGACGGCAGATGGCCGACAGTCACCGGCTGGCGATCGCTGGGTCTTTTCCCGACACTGTTCGTCTGTGTGGGCGCTACAAGGGTAGACGAGAGGCCGCTCGGACGCCAGTAACCGACATCCTCGCACAAAAGATTCGTCTCGCGAGTCGTCGACAGTACCGTACGAGTGCCGGTGGTCAGTTGTCGTTACGTAGCCGTCTCTGGACTCGAGTTAGTCCGCACCGTGGCGTGGCGTGAAGCCACAGTCGGGACACTCGAGTGAGTCATACTGGAGTGCATACGTGCCAGTACACTCGGGACAGCGGAGGTCTGCATCGGTTGGGGAATGACTGATAGCCACGTCGGGACAACAGCACGCGACGGTAATAAGTTCGTCCGTTATTTGTGTGGAATAATCGTCTGACTGGAGTGTCTATCGATGCAGTCTGTCGAAGAAACCGAACCGATCGACCGCGAAACCGATGCGATAGTAAAACCGAATGCACGCGAGTGATTTTCGGCTGCCAGGAGCGTGTTTCCGGGAACTGATCGAAAAAGAGCGAGAGCAACCCACCTACTGAGAGGGAGGTTAGAACTGATACCGCCGTTCGTCGTCCATACTCGGGTACTGATCCGCACCGGTCATCTGCTCGAAGGTCATCCCTGAGAGATACTCGTCGTAGGTCACGTCGTACTCGGAGCGAAGCTGAAAGTCGAGTTTTCCGGTGTCGACGGTCGTCTGGAAAAACATGTGGATCGCGCGCCGAACGAGTTCGTCGGTGTCCTCGGGGTCGAGTGCCGCCTCGAGCAACGCGAGTTCGTTCTGTGCCTCTCGGTCCAGTGAGACGGACACGTCGTCGTCGATCGATCGATACGAATCCTGTACGTTCTCGGTGAGATCGTCGAGACTCATAGCAGGGAGAACTCGAGCCGAGGGGATATGGGTTTCGTGCTCGAGGCGTTCGGGTCCATCGCGGGGGAGTTGACGTCGGCGTTCCTCACGAGATGCTAACTGCGGAAATCGTCGGCCCGTTCGCGGCGAATACGGGAGTGGCCGCCGAGAATCACCACGCCTAAACGAGGGCTGTCCCTACGACGGACGATGACCGAGCGCGACGACGCCGTCAGTCTCGGCGAGGCCCACGACCTCGAGGCCGTCCGAGACGCCCTCGTCGAGTGGTACGAAGCCGACCACCGCGACTTTCCGTGGCGGCAGACGGACGACCCATACGCCATCCTCGTGAGTGAGGTGATGAGCCAGCAGACCCAACTGGGCCGCGTCGTCGAGGCCTGGGAGGAGTTCCTCGAGCGCTGGCCGACGACGGCCGCCCTCGCCGCGACGGATCGCGCGGACGTCGTAGGCTTCTGGACGGACCACAGTCTGGGCTACAACAACCGAGCGAAGTATCTCCACGAATCGGCCCAGCAGGTCGAATCGGAGTACGACGGCTCGTTTCCGGAGTCGCCCGAGGAGCTACAGGAGTTGATGGGCGTCGGTCCCTATACCGCGAACGCCGTCGCGAGTTTCGCGTTCAACAACGGCGATGCGGTCGTCGATACGAACGTCAAACGCGTCTGCTATCGCTCCTTCTCCGTTCCCGACGACGACGCGGCGTTCGAGACGGCTGCGAACGACCTCATGCCCGACGGCCGTTCCCGGGTCTGGAACAACGCGATCATGGAACTGGGCGGCGTCGCCTGCACCCAGACGCCTCGCTGTGACGAGGTTGGCTGTCCGTGGCGCGAGTGGTGTGACGCCTACGCGAGCGGGGACTTTACGGCCCCCGACGTGCCAACCCAGCCCAGTTTCGAGGGCAGTCGCAGACAGTTTCGCGGCCGGGTAATCGGGACGCTACGTGAGTACGACGAACTCGAGGTCGACCCCCTCGGCCACCGAATTCGCGTCGATTACGCCCCCGACGGCGAGTACGGCCGCGAGTGGCTCACGGGACTCCTCTCCGACCTCGAGGACGACGGACTGGTAACCCTCGAGCGAGGGGGATCTCCGGCGGAGACGGTTGCACGGTTGCAGCGGTGACAACGGGACAACTGAGTGGGGCAGACCTGCATTTCCGACCACGTTTATTTGTTCCTCGCACTCGTCACTCGGGTTATGACGAACGTTCACGTCGTTGCCGTCTGCGGAAGTCTTCGTGACGACAGCGCGACGCGTCTCGGCCTCGAGTGCGTCCTCGAGGCCGCCCGAGCGGGAAGGGCGACGACCGAACTGATCGATCTCCGCGAGTACGAACTGCCGATTTTCGATGCGGATCAGGATCGAGAAGACGCGGGCGATGCCGACGTGCTCGCGAGCCAACTGCGAGACGCCGACGCGATTATCCTCGGCTCGCCGATGTACCACGGTTCGTACTCCTCGCCGCTGAAGACGGCGCTCGATTACTGCGGATTCGACGAGTTCAGAGACACCACAGTCGGGTTGCTCGCCGTCTCCGGCGGGGCGTTTCCCGTCACGGCACTCGAGCACATGCGATCCGTGTGTCGAGCGCTCAACGCGTGGGTGATCCCCCACGAGGCAGCGGTCGCGAACTCACACAGCGCGTTCGAAGACGGCGAGTTCGTCGACGAGGACCTCGAGGAGCGAGTTGCGACCCTGGGTCGGCGTGCCGTCCAGTACGCGACGATCGAACCGGATCCGGATTCGTTCCAGAGCGATCAGAACATCGGTGCGGAAGGGAAGTAAGCGACGGTGGGAACGACCGAGGCCGAGATTAGGACTCGAGCAGGTGCACGAATCGTCGCTGATGGGCGAGGAAGGCGAATACGCCGAAGCACAGCAGTCCGAGTTGCACCGCCTCGATGTGGAAAACGACCGTCGTGATCTCGAGGGAGAGCGGCGGCGTCGCGACCGTCCACTCGACGAGCCACGCGGAGACGAGTAACGACGCGGCACCGATGGCGAGTAACAGGCCAGGGACGAACGAGGTTGGAGAGCCGTCAGCGGGCCGTCGAAGCCGGAAGGCGCGGCGTTCGAATGCGAATTGACTCACGAGTATGCCGACGAGGAGAATTGTTGCGACGAAAATTCCGGCATGGCCGCCGACAGTTTCGGCGACGAGCAACCAGACGATCCAGCCGGCACACAACAGGAGTGGGGCACCGAGTCGCCGAGGATGTAACAGATCGTCGAGGTTCCGTATCGTGACGCCGAAAACGCCCGCCCTGAGGAGTGAGCCACAAAAAAGGATGCCAAGCCCGGCGAGTGCCGTCGATGCGGAGCGTCCCCCACTCACGAGAACGAACCAGAGACCGACGGCGGCCGTCTCCACCAGTGCCGCCGTGAGGGCTGCGCTCACACCGACGACCCGCCGTTGAGTCGTTTGACCCAAGACGCCGGGTTGACGGATGACGCTCATAGACACCTCCACTCGCGGAACCCTTTTCGTTATGGAAGACATTAACTCACGCAGTCTCGTCAGTGTAGATATATACGGCGGGAAGTCAGTTATTTCGAACACGAGTTCGCTCTGGCACGCGGAAGGCGTCGAACGACGGCGGTCGACACTCCGTGCCAGACGCTCGAGGAGCGAATCGACGATCCGCCTCGCTACAAATCGGGTCGAGTTGTCGGCCCGGACAGCCCGTCAGGACCCCAGTAGGCGACGAACCCGGCGAGTAGCACTGTTGGGATCCGATCAAATCCCGAGTCGAGTGAACACTCGAGTAGGTGGTGGTTACTCGCTCGAACGGCGGTGAGTAGTCGTGATGTAATCGACATCGCCGGAGTGCAGGCGATCGAAACGTTGGATAGAATTATTTACGGGGGTGTGGTCGGGAGCGACTATGCCTACAACTGAGGAGCAAGACGAGACGTTATCGGAAATCGTCGTCAGGGAAGCAGTCGGGATGGGAATGGACTCTCCCCTCCGCGATTCGATCCTCGAGGCCGTCGAAGACGCCGAGGGGAAGACTGGAAGCGACCGAAATCTGCCACTCGCCGGCGCACTCTTTGGCGTCGGTAGCGCACTCGGCTTTCTCGCCGGTCGACGCTCACACGAACTCGAGGTCGAATCGCTCGAGGACATCGACGAACCCGACATTATTCAGAACGCACTCGAGGAGACGAGAGCCAGTGACGAGGGGATGATGGGCGGTGAAGAAGGAACGATGGGCGAAACGGAGACCGAAGGAGAAGACGGCGGTGGCTCGAGTAAGATCGGACGACTGCTACTCGCCATCGGGCTGGTCGCCGGTATCGCGATTCTTCGCCAGCGACTCTCCTCCGACGAGAAAGAAGAGTGGGAACCAATCGAGGAGTTCGAACCGGCGACGAGCGACGAGGACGACGAGGACACCGAGGACGAGAGCGAGAACGACACGATGGAAGCGCAAGCCGAATCGAGCGACGACGAAACGGAAGAGTAACTGCGACGACGGATCCCATTTTCCGAGACTCGAAGGAGTCGACGACAGTCGTCCTGCGAAGAAGCTAAGGGGGCGACGCCGACAGTGTCTATCGAATGGAGACGACCCACCGTGTTTTCGTCGGTGACTCTCGAGCCCTCGAGTCCGTCGACGACGAATCAGTCGAACTCGTCGTCACGTCGCCACCGTATCCGATGATCGAGATGTGGGACGACCTCTTTACGAGTCTCGACCCGGCGGTCGGAGAGGCGCTCGAGGCCGGTGACGGCCGGGCGGCGTTCGAGGCGATGCACGCCCAACTCGACGCCGTCTGGGACGAACTCGAGCGCGTGCTCGTCGACGGCGGAATGGTCTGTCTCAACGTCGGTGACGCGACTCGCTCGCTCGAGGAGAGCTTTCGCGTCTACCCGAATCACGCGCGCGTCCTCGAGGCCTTCGAAGCGCGCGGGTTCGATCCGTTGCCGGACGTGCTCTGGCGCAAACCGGCCAACAGCGCGGCCAAGTTCATGGGCAGCGGGATGATCCCGCCAAACGCCTACGTGACCCTCGAGCACGAGTACGTGCTGATCTTTCGGAAGGGCGGGGAGAGCCGGGAGTTCGAACCCGGTGCGGACCAGCGCTACGAGGCGGCGTACTTCTGGGAGGAGCGAAATCAGTGGTTCTCCGACGTCTGGACGGACGTCCAAGGCGAACTCCAATCGCTCGCCGACGGGAGTGGCGACGACCTCCGCGAGCGATCCGCGGCCTACCCCCTCGAGATTCCCTACCGGCTGATCTGTATGTACTCGGCGTACGGCGACACCGTTCTCGACCCCTTCTGGGGAACCGGAACGACGTCGCTCGCCGCGATGTGTGCGGGTCGGGACTCGCTTGGCTCCGAACTCGAGGACGCGTTTCTCGAGGTGTTCACCGACCGCATCGACGACGTCTCGACGCTCTCACACGCCGTTGCTCGAGCGAGACTCGAGCGACATCGCGAGTTCGTCACGCGTCGCCGCGAGGACGGCGAGACGTTCGAGTACGAGGCGACCCACTACGAGACGCCGGTCGTTACGAAGATGGAACGAGACATTCGATTCCACGAAGTCGCCGCAGTCGACTCGATCTCCCAAAATTTGGATGATGAGTACGGCTACCGGGTCGAACACGCACCGCTCTCCGAGTAAGTACGTTTTTTGGACCGACCGACGAAGAGGAGGTATGATCGACGACGAATACACGGCAGCACTCCCAGCACTGGATCCCGACGATGGCGAACTCGAAACCGCAGAACTCGTCGTTAGCGACGACGTACTCGTCAAGGCGTTCGCTCTCGGGCCGGGTGCCGAACTCGAGGCACACGAACACGCGAGCAGTACGAACGTCTTTCACGTTCTCGAGGGGACGGTGACGGTGCTGCGCGATGGCGAGAGCGAGTCGATCGACGCCCCCGGCGTCGTCCTTCACGAACGCGGCGCGATCCACGGAGCCCGAAACGACACCGACGAGACGGTCACCTTCACCGCGAGCCTCTGTCCGCTTCCATCATAACTTAGTTCACCCGCACTAACTCCGGGTATGACCGAGGATTTCGACCTGGATCGGTTCGACTCGAGACGATCGACCGTCTACGGAAACCGCGGGATGGTCGCGACGAGTCAACCCCTCGCCGCACAGGCGGGCGTTTCGATTCTACAGGACGGCGGCAACGCATTCGACGCAGCCGTCGCCACGGCTGCTGCGCTCAACGTCGTCGAACCCACGTCGACCGGACTGGGCGGCGACGTCTTCGCACTGTATCGCACGGCCGACGGCGAGGTCGGCGCGATGCGCTCGTGTGGGGGCGCACCCGCCGACGCCACCATCGAGAACGTCCGCGGCGCACTCGAGGACACCGACAGTGAAACGCTCGAGGGGTACTACCCGGAATCTCGGGGCTACGCGGTCGACAGCGCCTCGGACGCCGACGAGTTGGGCATGCCGTTTCTCGGCCCGCACGCGGTGACGGTGCCGGGGACGGCTCGCGGCTGGGAAGCGACGGTACAGGAACTGGGCCGACTCACGCTCGGAGATGCCCTCGAGCCAGCGATCGAGTACGCGACCGAGGGCTATCCCGTCTCGCCGGTGATTTCTTACTACTGGGAGGGCGCGAAAGACCTCTTCACCGACGAGAACGCTCGAGAGGCCTACCTCTTCGACGGGGACACTCCTGACGCGGGGGAGACGGTCACGCTCCCACAACTCGGAGAATCGATGCGAACGATCGCCGAAGACGGAGCCGACGCGTTCTACGAGGGCGAGATTGCCGACGCAATCGTCGAGGAGATCCAATCGGCGGGCGGATTCTTGACGCACGACGATCTGGCGTCGTTCGAACCCGAGTTCGTCGACCCGGTCAGCACGACGTATAACGGCGCGGAGGTCTGGGAACTCCCGCCGAACAATCAGGGACTCGTCGCACTCGAGGCGCTGAACATCGCCGAAGAGATCGGCGCTGGCGAGCACCCCTACGACTCGCCCGAACGCGTCCACGCCTTCGCCGAAGCGATGAAACTCGCGTTCGTCGACGGCCACCACTACATCACCGACCCCGAGTTCGAGGAGATTCCGCCCCTCGCCTCGAAATCCTACGCTCGAGAACGCGCTCAGGGAATCGGCGAGACGCCGATTCAAGATCCCGAAGTCGGCGTACCAAACGCCAACGCCGAGGACGCCGACACCGTCTTGTTGACCGTCGGTGACGAGGAGGGGAATCTCGTCTCCTACATCAACTCGCGCTTCGCCGGCTTCGGCAGCGGCCTCGTCGCGGGTGAGACGGGAATCGCCCTGCAAAATCGCGGCGCGTCGTTCTCGCTCGACTCGAGTCATCCCAACAGCCTCGAACCGGGCAAGCGGCCGTTTCACACACTCGTCCCGGCCATCGCGAGGTTCGATACGGATGATTGGGCCGCATTCGGCGTCATGGGTGGGTACATGCAACCACAGGGGCACGTACAGGTGATCTCGAACATCGTCGACTACGGGATGACCCCGCAGGCAGCACTCGACGCGCCGCGCTGGCGATACCGAGAGAGCGGTTCGCTCGGCGTCGAGGACAGACTCTCGCAACTCCCGAAACTCGCGCGGATGGGTCACGACGTCGACGTCCTCCCGCCCGTTATGTTCGGTGGAGCACAACTCGTCCGGTATCGAGACGGCACACTCGCTGGCGCAACCGAGCCGAGAAAGGACGGGAACCCCATCGGTTATTAGACGTTCTTCTACGCTGTATCTATTGCATCGTCAACAGGAGGTTTTTACCTTCTCCCAACCCAGACGAACTATGGACCGACGCCTCGAGGGTCCTGAACCGGTCCACGTTCGAGCGCTCGTCGTTGGCTCGTCGCCGTGGCTCCACCAAGCAGCGACGGAACTCTCGGCAGATTCCATCATCGTCGACGGTCCACTCCCCTCGGCTACGGACCTCGAGATGGACAGATTCGACGCGACCGACTGTCTCGTAACGGACGAACGCGAGGTGCTCACCACGGTCAGCGACGCGTGTCCGGTCGTTTACGCCATCGACGACCTGAACGAAGTCCCACTCGAACGACTTCGGACCGACGGTGCGACGGATTTCGTTCGGAAGACGCTGCCCATCGAGTCCTCGATGCTCGCCCATCGCGTCCAACAGGCCGCCACACTGGGCGCTAAAACCCGAACCGTTCAACGACAGCGACGGTGGTACCAGGCGTTGATCGAACAGTCGTCGGACCTCATCGTCGTTGCCGACTCGAAGGGAACGATCACCTACGTCGAACCATCGGTCGAACGAGTCGGTGGGTACGACGCTGACGAGTTACGCGACAGCCACCTCACCGACGCCGTCCACGCAGAAGACGTCGCGATGGTCGAAGCCGCGTTCGAGGAACTCTGTGAGGAACCATACGGAACGACGAAACGGCTGACGTACCGGTGTCGACACGCGAACGGCGACTGGTACATCCACGAAGCCACGCTGACTAATTGGCTCGAGGACGAGGATATCAACGGTATCGTCGCATCGATTCGCGACATTACGGCCCTCCACCAGGCAGAACAGGAGTTAGACGAAGCGATGGATCGGGTCGGCGACGCGTTCTACACGCTCGACTCGGAGTGGCGGTTCACCTACATCAACGACCACGCGGCAGCACTCTTCGACGTCGATCCGGAGGCCGTCCTCGGCGTCAAGATTTACGACCTCTTCCCGAATATTCTGGGGACAGCGTTTCAGCCGGCAGCGGTCGAAGCCATGGAAACGCGCGAAGCGGTCTCCATCGAGCGATACTACGAGCCGATGGAGACGTGGTACAGCGCCCGGATGTATCCCTCTTCGTCCGGCATTGCAGTCTACTTTACCGACGTGACCGAGCGCATCGAACGAAAACGAGCGCTCAGAGAGCGAACGGAACGACTCGAGATGCTCGCACAGAACCTCCCGGTGATCCTGTTCGTCCACGAAACGGACGGGACGATTTTGCTCGCAGAGGGTCGCGGCCTCGAGAAAGTCGAGCGACTCTCCGACGACGTCGTCGGAGAGTCGATCTTCGATGTTTTCAGCGATCACTCGACCATTCTCTCGGATACGATGGCCGCAATAGGAGGTGAACAGTCACACTCACAGATCCGTCTCGACGACCGGGTCTTCGAATCGTGGTGGCGGCCAGTGACCGACGAGGGAGTCGTCGAACGCGTCATCGGCATCGCGGTCGACGTCACCGAGCGTGCGCAGTACCAGGAGGCGCTCAACGCCCTCCACGAGGCGACGAATCACTTGTTGACGGTCGAGTCGAAACAAGCCGCGTGTGAGTACATGGTCGACGTCGCGAGCGACGTCCTCGATATCGAGAGCGTCGTCTATCGCTTCGACGACCACCACAACGAACTCGTCCCGGCGGCGTACTCACACGCCTTCGAAACGAACTTCGGTCAACCCGATGAGCACACTCCCGACGACGGACTCGTGTGGCAGACGTTCGTCGACGGGGCACCGACACTCGTCGACGACCGTACGGATACCGGCGGGACACACCCCGACCGCGCTCGAAGCGGGCTGTACGTGCCGATCGGTGAACACGGCGTCCTCGTCGCCTTCGAGACCGAGACGAACCACTACGATGACGAGACGTACGAACTAGCCCAACTCTTCGCGACGACCGCCGAAGCCGCGCTCGACCGAATCTCCAGAACGCGTCGACTTCACGGCCGCGAACGCACACTCAAACGACAAAATATCCACCTCGAGCAGTTGAACGAGGCGAATGCGGTCAGGCAGGATATCGAGCAGTTGCTGTTGATGGCCGACGACCGAGCGGAAATCGAACGCGGCATCTGCGAGCGTCTCGCAGCCCTCGAGGAGTGTTCGTTCGTCTGGTTCGGTGAGCCGGACCCGGGTGGCCACGAACTCGAACCACGAGCTAGTGCTGGTCGAGAGCATACCTACCTCGACACGATTTCGGTGACGACCGTCGACGACTCCGCGGCCGAACCAGCGGGACGGACAGCGCGAACGCGAACGCCGACCTACGCCGAAAACGTCGCAGACTCCGTGCGTGATGGTACCTGGCGCGTCGAAGCGCTCTCGCGAAATTATCAGTCGGTCTACGCCGTTCCGATCGTCTACGACGACTTCCTCTACGGCGTCGTCGCCATTTACGGTGACGACCGCGACGCGTTCGACGAACCGCTGCGTGACACGCTCGCCGAACTCGGCGAAACGATCGCCTACGCGATCACCGCCACCAAACGAAAAACCGCGCTCGCCGACAGCGGCGTCGACACCGTCGAACTCGAGATCGAACTCACGGGCGACTCGCTGTTTCGTCGCCTCGCTGGCGCGCTCGAAACCCGACTGACGTTCGAGGGAGCGACGATTCGAGACGACGGAGAGCCGACAGTTTTCGCCGTCGCCAACTCCGATGCGGTGACCGAGCACTCGAGTGACCTTCGCTCACTCGAGGGAGTCCACGACGCTTCGATTATCGCCGAATCCGAGGACGAAACCTTGCTCCAGCTTCAGTGTTCGGAGCCGTTTCTCGGTTCGGTCGTCGACACCGACGGTGGAACGTTGCGGACGTTCGTCGCAACGGACGACGAGACGCGAGCCACTATCGAGGTTCCCGAATCCATCGAGGTGAGAGAGCTCCTCTCCGGTCTGAATCGACGTGGGTTCTCGGCGTCGATGGTGGCACGCCGAGAACAGTCGACGACCCAGCCGACGATCGACGTCGCTGCGCGCAACGCGTTACTCGCGGAACTCACCGACAGACAACAGGAGGTCGTTCAAACGGCGTACCACGGCGGATACTTCGAGTGGCCACGTCACACGAACGGTGACGAACTGGCCGATTCACTCGGAATCTCGCCGCCTGCGTTCCACAAGCACGTCAGAGCCGTAGAGCAGAAGCTGTTCGCGACGATATTCGACGAAACGGTATCCGAGGGTTAATCAGTTAACCCCGGTTTGGACTGGCGGCTACTCAATTAACGAGTAGGCTCTTTAGTGAGAACGGTGAACGACAGTTGAGTTCCCATTGACCGCACTGGGGGTGCGCAAAACTACATGACAGAGATGACATCACCACAGACTGCACACTCGGCGGAGTACGACACTGTGCAGTACGATCAACTCGACTCCGAACCGCTGAGCGTGACGATCGTCACCGCCGTTGCGACGTTTTGCAACGAGGAGGTGACCGAACTCGAGCCACTTCACTACACCGTCAATACCGATGCGCTCGAGCGACTGTTCGAACCCCGAGCGAACGGGGTGCGATCCGAGGGAGCGCTCATTTTCGAGTACAACGACTGTTTGATCACCGTCCGTGCCGACGGCGAAATTCGAATCGAATCGGCGTAGCAGATCCACAATAGCGCTCGTATTCCGTCCAGCAACCGCTGAGACGTTCGTCTCGAAGACGACACATCACGGATGACAGACGGACGGATGGACGATCGAGAGCAAACCGAGCGAGTACGAACCTTACGCGTCCAGTTCCTCGAGAAGCGTCTGCGCTGCGGCACTCGAGGACTCGGGACCGCGGGCAGTAACGAGATCTCCGTCGACGGTCACGCTCGTGTCCGCCTCGAGTTCGGCGTCCCAGTTGCCGCCCGCGGCGATCACTTCGTCCTCGACCCAGTAGGGGAGTTTTCGACCGGTCGGCATGACGTCGTTCTCGTCGACGATGTCTTCTTCCCACTCGTTCGGGAAGCCGGTCACGTCGCGGCCGTTGACGACGAACGCGCCCTGACTATCACGAGCGAACGCGAGAATGCCGACGGCGTGACAGACAACGAGCGCCTTGCCGTTGTCACCAGCGACAGCGTCGCGGAGGAGTCTGCGGGCGTCACTGTCCTGGTTGACGTCCCACTCGGTGCCGTGGCCGCCGGGGAAGACGACGGCGTCGTACGCCTCGGCGTCCGCCCGCGCGGTCGGAATCGGATCGTTCAATCGCTCGTCGTTCTCGTGAACCTCTCGGACGTGCTCGGCGGTTTCCTCCCCGACCTCGTCGGGGTCGGCCGACGTCTCGTCGAGTTCCGGGGGACCGCCCGACGGCGTCGCGACCGTAATCTCGAGTCCGGCATCCGAGAGCGTCTCGAGCGGTTCGATACATTCCTCTCCCCAGTAGCCTTCCTCGCTGACGACGAATAGTGCTGAATCCATACCTCTTCCTACGGCGAGGAGCCTAAAAACGACCAGCCCCTCCCTCGGTTCTGCCGCAATCACGCAGTTCAACACATTCGACGCAGAGAGGCTCACTCACGCTATGAGTGGCCTTTTTTGTGATTGGTAGTGAACATCTCACGAGAACCATGGAAGACAGATCGAATCCACTGGAGGGGCTCGAGGAACTCCTCGAGCGATTGAATCGACAACTCGAGACGGCCGTCCGGTCCTGGGAATCCGAGTTCGACACCAGAAGCCACCTCGATCTTTCCGTCGGCGAGTCGGCGATACGGCTGGATCTCGCCGATCACGGCGATTCGTTCGTCGTCACCGTCGACGTCCCCGGATTCGAGACCGACGACCTCGAGACGAGACTCCGTGGGGAGACACTCGAGATCAGTGGCGAGCGCGAGCAGGTGCGAACGCCACGACACGAAATCGATGACGAACCCGATACTGATGAGGAGGTCGGCGACGAGACCGAAGGCGATGAGCGAACGCAACTGGCCGACGCGACGGCGGAGTACATTCGCCGTGAACGAGAGGTGACATCGTTCAGTCGTCGCATTCGGCTTCCAGATCCAGTCGACCCGGACGACGTAACAGCATCACTCAACAACGGCATCTTGACGGTCACCATCCCGAAACGCGACTCGACCAGTGGGTCACACACCATCGATATCGAGTGAACGAGATGCCACGCCGAATCCCTGTCGACCACGACCGACGGCCGCCACAGCAGGTGTGCGCACAGATCGACTGGCGGGCCCTCACCGGTCATCGTCGAGGTTCAGCGCGTCGAAGAAACGACGAGTAAGTCGCCCGCCGGCGAACGCGAGCAACGCGTCCGTGTCGTTCGAATCGTCGGCGAAGAGGCCGAGTCCGATACGACCGCCCGCCATATCGTGGTGTCCGCCGACAGGTCCGAGGTCGCCGAAGGCGCTATCGAGGGTCTCACCGATGTGTACTCGCGGATCGATCGAACGCGCGCTGAGTCGAATCGCGTCTTCGATGATTCCGTAGACGAGGACGGTATCGACGCCCTCGAGGTTCAGCAAGTAATCAGCCGCCTGCGGGAGCGCGTCCGTTTCGGTCGTTCTGCCGACGCTCGCCGCGAGTGAGGAGCCACGCCGTTCTCGAGTCGCGATGGCGTGACCGATCGCGTCGATCGTTCCCGGCGAGAACGCGCTCCCGTAGAGTTGCTCGAGCGTCTCGAGGTCGGCATCCGGATAGACTGTCAATGCAGCCTCGTACTCACGTATCGTCGGTGTGCGGACGAAATCCAGTCGTTCGCGATGAAGGGCAAAGAGGAGCGCCGACGCCAGTCGCGTCGTCAGTTCCGTCTCGAGTTCGGAGAGGTACTCGACGAAAATCGTCGCCGTCGCGCCGACTTCCGCACGAATGTCTTCGAAGGGGGCCTCGACCGGCTCGCCGGGGTGGTGATCGACGACGATGTCGGGCGTAATCTGTGCCGGCAGTTCCGTGTTGGATCCGGGCTGGGAGTGGTCGACGAACGCGATACAGTCGTAGTCGTCGATCTCGAGGTGGTCGATCGACTCGAGCGAGATGTCGATCATATTGACGAACGCACGGTTTTGCTGGTGAGAGATGTCGCCGCCGTAGGTAATCGTCACCTCCACCACCCCGTGATCGGTTGCGATTCGTTCGAGTGCTAGTGCACTGGCGAGACAGTCAGGATCTGGGTTGTCGTGACAGACGATCGCCACCGAGTCGACCGACTCGAGGATAGAGACGAGTTCCGCCGCGCGGGACATACAACCGCTGTACGCGAGCAAGACGCTTGAATGCCCTGACGAAACGTGAACGAACCCGTGTGCAATCTCGGATTGATTCGGCGTAGCATCCCAATACAGCGTGTCGACCCTGTGAACGTCTCGAGTGACGGACTGATTTTATCGTCGATACCGTCGTCGGACACGATTCGACACAAGTGTGCACTTATTTCACACCGGGGAGCACACCCTTGGATATGCGAGACGCATACCTCGTCGGTGCGGGGCAGTCTGACTACGGGGCCTTCCCCGAGGAAAGTTACCGGTCGCTGTTCCGAACGGCGTTCGAAGCAGCGACGGAAAGCGTACCACGCGGCCTCGAGCCGGGAGATATCGACGAAGCGTTCGTTGGAAACCTCGGCGTCGGTGGACGACAACTCGGTCTCTCCGGGCCAGCAGTTACCGAGCACGTCGGACTCGACGGCGTGCCGTGTACGCGAGTCGAAAACGCCTGTGCAGCGAGTGGGTTCGCGACGCGTCAGGCCGTTCAAGCGGTCAAATCGGGCATGGCCGATGTCGCCCTCGCTGGCGGGTTCGAAATTATGTCCGACATGAGTTCCGACGCGACGAAGTACTGGCTCGGCGTCTCCGGGGAGACGGAGTGGGAGCGACTCTCGGGCACCACCTTCTCCGGCGTCTACGCCCAGATGGCCAGCGCACACATGGACGAGTACGACACCACGCGCGAACATCTCTCTCGCGTCGCCGTCAAGAACCACTCGAACGGCGCGAAGAACCCCCACGCACAACTGGGCTTCGAGTGTTCGCTCGAGGACGCACAGTCGGCGCCGGTCGTCGCGGATCCGCTGAACCTCTATCACTGCTGTCCGACCTCCGACGGGGCGGCCTGTGCCCTGATCGTCAGCGAGGACGTCGTCGACGAGTACACGGACGAGCCGATTCGCGTCGCCGGCGTCGGCGCGGGCAGCGACAACGTCGGTCTCTTCCAACGAGACTCCTACACCGGCGTGCCTGCGACCCAACACGCAGCGGAGACGGCCTACGAGATGGCCGACATCGAGCCGGAGGAACTCGACTTCGCCGAGGTCCACGACTGTTTCGCCATCGCTGAGTTGCTGGCCTACGAGGACCTCGGCTTCTGTGAGAAAGGTGAATCCGGACAGCTAATCGAATCCGGTGCGACCGAACTCGGCGGCGAGATTCCGGTCAACACCTCGGGCGGGCTCAAGTCGAAGGGCCACCCCATCGGCGCGACGGGTGCCGGTCAGGTCGTCGAAGCGTTCAAACAGCTCACCGGCGCTGCGGGTGAGCGCCAGGTCGAGAACCCGACCCGCGGACTCACGCACAACGTCGGCGGCAGTGGTGGCGCGTCGGTTGTTCACATCTTTGAGCGCGAGCAGGAAACGGAGGTGAGCGCGTGATGACGGCTGCGATCACCGGGGTCGGTGCGTACGCGCCTCGGTTCCGGATCGACGCGGAGGCGTTTCAGGACGCCTGGGGCCAGTTCCAGGCCGCCGGCGTCACGGAAAAGGCCGTCGCCGCTGCCGACGAAGACGCGCTGACGATGGCCTACGAGGCCGCCGGCCGCGCGCTCGAGGCCGCCGACGTCGACCCCGAGACGGTCGACTGGCTCGCATTTGCGTCCTCGACGCCGCCACTCGCAGAGGAGGACCTCACCGCCCGCCTCGGCGCCATGCTCGAGGTTTCCGATTCCGCCACACGACACGTCTTTACGGGCAGCACGCGGGCCGGAACCCGCGCCCTCTGGGCCGGAATGGACGCCCTCGAGGCCGATGCATCGACCGGGCTGGTCGTCGCGGCCGACGCACCGCAGGGCGACCCGGACGATGGGATCGATCACGCTGCCGGTGCCGGTGCAGCCGCGTTCGTCCTCGAGCGAGACGGGCCCGCCGAGATCGTCGACCGTGCCGAGTACGCGACGCCGTACCCCGGGACGCGATTCCGAGCGACTGGCGAGGACGCAACACAGGGACTCGGCGTCACGCAGTACGACCGATCGGCGTTCACCGAAACGATCGGCGGAGCCGTCTCCGGACTCGAGGTCGATCCCGATCCGACGGCCGTGGCGATTCAGGCACCAGACGGCAAACTCCCCTACCGCGCAGCGGGGGCAGCGGGCGTCGGAACGGACGAGATCCAAGCAGCGGCGACAGTTCACGAACTCGGCGACCTCGGCGCGGCGAGCGTTCCCGTCTCGCTGGCCAGCGCGCTCGAAGACGGCTACGAGCGCGTTCTCGGCGTCTCTCACGGTAGCGGCGCGGGCGCGGACGCCTTCGTCGTCGACGTGGACGGAGACGTTCCCGCGGAGACGACACTCGAGAGCGACGAATCACTGTCCTACGCGGAGTACCTGCGCCAACGTGGTGTCGTCACGACCGGTCCGCCCTCGGGCGGGGGTGCATACGTGAGCGTCCCTTCGTGGCATCGATCGATTCCCCAGCGTTACACCCTCGAGGCCGGCCGCTGTCCCGAGTGTGGCTCGCTCGCGTTCCCGCCGGAGGGAGCGTGTGCGGATTGTAACGCACTCGAGGAGTACGAACCGGTCACCCTCTCTGGCGAGGGCGAAATCGAGGCGGTGACGACGATTTCACAGGGCGGTGCGCCACCCGAGTTCGCCGAGCAGCAGGGTCGTTCCGGTGACTACGCGGCGGCAATCGTCGCCCTCGAGTCGGGAGATGGCGACGAAACGGCCAGTATCGCGGCGATGGGAACTGACGCAGCACCCGATGCGTTCGCCGTCGGCGATCGGATCGAGACGACGATTCGACGCGTCTACACCCAAGAGGGCGTGACACGCTACGGGTTCAAGGTCAGACCTGCGGAGTAAGGTCTCTCGCATTTTTAGAACGGATTTACTCACAAACGACGCCGGTAGCGGCTGAGACTGCGGTTCGAATCTGATAAGCGCCTGAGACTACATTTCGAATCGGTGATAAGCGCCAGCTCACACGCGTTCGAATCGGCGGTGGATCAACGGTCAGTTGAACTAGTTGGAACGCTCGAGTCCGAAATACCTGCAGAGGCGAGAGCGGGGAGAGAGGAAAAGAGCAGTCGCGACAGTTAGTCAGCGTTGATCGGCGGGTGAGTGGACTGGGGTTCCTCCGGAACGTCCGCAGGCGCGTTGACGAACATTGCGTGACCGATGATCGCCATCGACACGAACGCACCGATCGGCACCGCAGTCGTCAGAGACAGACCAACCAACGCGAGGGCAGCGGTGATACCGATCAGTGCGACTGGGATGAGGCCGAGAACAATGTCGTAATATCCAGTCATAATGTAACGTATAGTATGATAGATAGGCATATAAGTGTTTCTCATACCTACGTGATAGTGAATTCGTTTCTAACCAGTATCCAAGCAATAAGAGCTACATAACTTATGCAGAGGTTATTTGGGGCCAAGCGAGGATCATTCTATCGGCTCCCACCATTATTTAACTCAATATACCAGCAATAGGAGAGAGGTAACGGGCCTATACCCCGAAATATTTGATCCTGATGTCGATTCAGGGTAATATCAGAACCAACGACAATACCAGGACGAGAATTGTCTTCCCAGTACAATTTATAATCGTCTGGAACCTGACATACGAAGATGACCGAGCGCGTCGGAATTAGGTGTCGGTAGAGGGAGAGACGTACGCGAACCCAATCCGCCACCCGACGAGGAGGACGAGACCAAACGCCGAGATGACGAGTGGGAACGGCCACGCCGCAGTGTCGCCGAAGACCGACTGGCGAAGCACTAATCCGACGTTCGCGGCAGCGAGCCACGCGACGGTCGCCAGACGCGTCGTTTCCCAGACTGACGTCGAAATCGGTCGCGTGTAGAGACCAGCCAGCGCGGCGACGACGACCCATCCCACGACGAACGGTGCCAGCGCCTCGAGCGCACCGAACGGTTGCTCGAGCGGGTTCATCCCGTGCTCGAGTTGGCCGACGAGCACTAACGCGGTGAGTACGAGGAGGTCACCGGCCACGAGTGTGAACGTCCGTCGGTCGGCGCTCCCAACGCGCGTGGACAGTCGAGTTGCGGACTCCATACCGTTTACTCCTCGCCGAACGACTATTGGTGTCTCGGATTCTGTGTGTACTCGAGTAGAATCGTCGGTGACAGGAGAGGAGGCCCCGACGACAGTTCGTCGCCGAGTGCCACCCAACGGACAACATCCGTGCGAGGCACACCTCGCACAGGCCGGTAGTCAGCACGACTCGCCTTTGTTACCGACACCCTTCACCGACGACGGGGTCGGATCAGCGCGTCCCAAGACGGCGGTAACGTCCTCCTATGAACGATCGCCGTCTCGCTCGCATGTGTCTGTCAGCAGAAGAACTGATAAGGATTCAGTATAAACAGCCGCCCAATGGCAGTGGTCGACGACCGTCAGGTTGGCTGTGATGGGTGTGGCCGAACGGTCCCACTCGAGGAGCTGACGGCAATCACGATGCCCGACGGCGACAGGGTCGCGTGCTGTCCTCGCTGTGAGCCACACGCCCGCGAAGCCGCTCGAAAGTGTTCTTCGATCGACCAACGGCGTCGGACCTGCGACGGCTGTACCGACACGATTCTCGCGCCTCGAGTCGAAGATGTCGTCCTCGAGGACGGAACCGTCATCACGTGCTGTCCGGAGTGTGCTGCTCAGGCGCCGGCGGCCGACTCGAAGACGACTTCCGCATCCTCCGAGACCGACGAGGCGACGCGCACAGCAGACGACACACGTACTCGAGGACACTCCGAGTTGACGGACGAAGACGAGGCGCTCTGTACGCAGTGCAACGAGTGGGTTACCGCCGAACGATTCGAGATTACCACCATCGACGGGCGAAGCGAGCGATTCTGCCCGACGTGCACTGAGGCTGCAGAAGAAAACGGGATCGTCAAAGCGATCGGAATGCGAGAGTCGGAGGCTCGAGACGTGCTCAGCGTCGACCCCGGTGCGAGCAACGAGGAAATTCGTGCAGCGTTCCACCGAGAGGTCAAACGAGCCCATCCCGACCGACAGAGCGGGAGTCGCTCGGCGTTCCAGCTCGTCACGGACGCCTACGAACGGCTTCAAAAAGACACCTGAGCACCTGAGCTAGAGAATTCCGTCTTCTCGGCGAACATATCCGATCGTCGCCGCATCGAAGTAGTACGTCGACTCGCAGACGTCACACGTCGACGACAGCAGTTTCCCGTGTTCGTATCGCTTCCAGAGCTTGGATTGGTCTTGCTCGATCTCGAGGGTCACGGGGTGGCCACAGTCCGGAATCGTACAGGGGAATCGAATGTACCAATTGGGCACGGACAGCGCACCGAGTGGCGCGAGTTCGCTTCGGAGTCGGCTGATCAGATCGTAAATGGTTCGCGAGGGATTCTCTCGAGTGATCGCGACGCTGTCGGCGTTCTCGAGAAAGCCGCCGAGATGGCGTTCGCTGTCGGCGAGTGGGATCACGGGAACCCCCTTTGCGAGTGCGTAACCGACTTCCTGATTGACCCACCTGCTGGTCGACGATTCCTCCGTGAGCACCGCGACGACGACGTCGCTGTTCGCAAGGCGGCCCTCGAGTCGCTGTCGAGAACGACCAGATTCGACCTCCTCGAGCGCGATATGTGTTCCAAAGGGGAAATTCTTGACCGTCGAGAACAACTCCTGGACGAGCTCGAGGTCAGCAGGTGCGTGTGAGACGTAGATCTGTTCTCCGGCCATCTGCGTATCTACACCGACAACACGAGTGTGAGACTATTAATCTACCTACTCGTCGACATCACTTACTCGGTGACAGAATTGTGATCTCTCGTTTCGAGGACGCGCTCCGAGAACTCGAGATCGTCGAACGCTACTCCGAGTTCGTCGAACCACTCTGCTTCGACGTGCCAGTGACCGCGGACATCGCCGTCGGTCGACTGTGAGGTCGCCTCGAGGCGTCCCGGCGTCCACTCGCGTTCGGCACCGATATCGAGGACGGTTCGGACGACGGTGCCGACCTCGTCGCTGTCGATCCGTTTCGACTCCGAGACCGTCTCGTAGGAAATCGAGAGGCCAACCCCGTCGGAAATGTCGCCCGTTTCAGCCGACTCCTCGTTCGAAGCCCGTGGCAGACGAGTGACCTCGTCCACGTAAATTCCCTGTCCCATCAGTCGATTCTCGAGGGCTACTTCGATGGGACGAGCGTCGCTCATACGTCGACCTCCCATCGCGAGTGAGAAAAAGCATCGGTTCGAGGAACCGTGACGCAAAACAGCCACACTGAGTGGGCCGCCACGCTCGTCTACAGCGGTTCGACGAGGTCCTCGAGGGCGGCCGTCGGATCGTCCGCTTTCGCGACGCCGCTCGCGAGCAACACGCCTTCTGAACCGAGATCGCCCGCTGCGACGACGTCGTCGCCGGTACTGATACCCGCCCCGCAGAGAACGGACACGTCTCGGTCGACGTGCTGGGCTGCATCGACGGCATCCTCGACGATATCAGGGTCAGCCTGACTGACCGGCGTCCCGGTGCCGATCAGTTCCGGCGGCTCGACCGCGACGGCGTCGGGGCCGAGTGCCGCGGCGGCACCGATCTGTGCCGGATTGTTCGCACAGACGACCGTCTCGAGGCCTGCATGCTCTGCCGCGCGAACGGCTCCGTCGATGTCGGCCAGCTTCAGCCGCCGTTCTGAGTGGTTGAGCAACGTCCCGACGGCACCGGCGTCCGCGACGGATTCCGCCAGCGTCTGGCCGGTGTTGCTCCCGTGGTCGATCGGATCGACGTGTTGGGCCCACGTTTCAGCTCCCGTGTCGGCCACGCGCTCAAGGTGGGTCGCCTGCGGCGCAACTGCGAGGCGAGCGTCGGTCGATTCGTCGACGTCGCGAACGGCTTCGGCGACCGCGACCGGATCGCACGGATAGGTCTTCAGGTTGACAAGGACGAACATACCAGCACAGCCTCTCGCCCGAAAGAAATAGCTTGCGAGTCACCGACGAAGCGACGGACGCGAGCGAGAACGGCGACTCTCGAGTCTTCTGTGACGAAAACTGGAGAGGCAAAACCGTCGCACCGACGCGAGGTGAGAAGTGACGCGTCAGTCCTTTCGCTTGACGACGTCGCCGAGGGTGTAGCTTCCCGACGAGGAGCCACCGGACCACTCGGATTCGTCACCGGAGCTTCCCGCCGCGCTCAGGTCGATCTCGAGGAAGTTCTCGAGTTTCGACTGTGCGCTGTCGCTCGGGAGGGTGTCACCGCGTTCGATCTTTCGGATCAAACTCGCCTTCTCGTTGAGTTCGTTGGCGAGTTCGGACTGACTCAAGGACTTGGCTTCGCGAGCGTTGCGAACTCGCTCGTCGTAGTCAGTCGCGAGTTGGTCCATATCGTCGAACATGTCCGACCGACGTTGGGAACTCGAGCCACCGCTTGAACTCGCGCTCGAGCCACTGCCGCTCGAGCCGCCACTGGAACTCGAAGCGGAGCCCGATTTCGAACTCGAGGTCGAGTACTTACTCGAGGAACTCGAGCTCGACGGCTGTTTGACTTCGGTGCCGAAGTCGGTGCAGTTCGAACAAACGTCGAGTTTCGCACCCTCGACTTTGATCGTCTTCGGAGACGACGTCTCGGCGCCACACATCTCGCACTGAACCATGGAGGAACGTATATCGCGGCGAGTGATAAACCATGCGGCGCACTCTCGAAGGACGGAGAAAGCGACCTACTCGAGTGCCGACCAGGAGTGGACGAATCGCTGGAGGGCAGTCAGGTGGCCGACGACGGCGAGGAAGACGAGCAACCAGCCGGTGAGCGTGAGTCCGCCGTACTCGCCGGCGAGCGGGAAGGCGAGGAAGCCGACGATGCCGATGATCGCCAAGCGATCCGCTCGGCCGACCAATCCACCGTAAACGCGGTCGAGACCGACTGCCTGGGCTTGCGTGCCGAGGTAGGAGGTCATGACGACGCCGGTCACGGCCAGAAATCCGAGGAGATAATCTCCGATACCGGCTGCAAGCCCCGCGATGATGACGATGTCGGCGTAGCGATCGAGCACGTGATCGAGGAGGTCCCCGCCCGCCGAGGCGACGTTTTGCTCTCGAGCGAGTGCGCCGTCGACGATGTCGAGCCAGCCGTTGAGAAAGACCAGCGTCGCGGCAACGGCGTACCAGACGGGGTCTGCACGGCCCCCGAGCATGAAAGCACCCGCCGCGAGGACGGCCATGCCGAAGGCGAGGATGCTGACGCCGTCGGGCGTCATTCCCACTTTATCGAATCCTTTCACGAACGGGTCGAGAAATCTCGAAACGTACGGCCTGAACTTATCCAGTGTCATGTAAGGTACCCCACGAAGTCGACGTCTCCGGCACTCGGTTCTCGATCACCCGAGACGACCGCCGCGAGTTCCACGGCGACGGCGTCGGGCGTTCGGTCGGTCGTGTCGATTTCGTAGACCGACTCGAGGCCGTGTTTCTCCACGGCTTCTGCGAGGATTACGTCGAGCGCCTCGCTCTCTGCGTTCTCCGCGGCCTTCGCCTCGGTTTCACCGCGCTCGAGCAGCCGTTTCTCGAGCGGTTCGGGAGCACACCGAAGCACGGCGACGCGGTCGGCATCGAAGTGGTGTGCGAGGTGGGACTCGACGATAGTATCCTCGCGGCCCTCGAGCCACTCCGCGAGCGCATCGAGGTCGGCGACCTTGCTCTGTCGGTCGGCGTCGACCTCGGTGTAGAGTCCTTCTTCCTCGAGCACCGTGTTGAGGTGGATCACGTCGAAATCGGCCGTTGACGACGCAGCGTCGTCAGTCCCGAGTTTCGACGCGAGGTGTTCCGTCGCGGTCGTCTTCCCCGTTCCCGGGGTTCCGGTGACGGCGATTCTCACGTTTCGGACACCTCCGTACTGCTCGCGACGGACTCGAGCGCGTCGTTCACCGTGTCGACGGCGCGTTCGGTTTCTTCCTCGGTTCCGCACGTGATTCGGATACACTCGGGGAGCCCGAAACTCGAGCAGTCGCGGACGATAACGCCCGATTCCTGCATCGCGTTCGAGACGGCACTCGCCTCGCCGACGTCGACGAGGACGAAGTTCCCCTCGCTCTCCCAGACGTGAGCGTCGATGTGTTCGCGCATGTACGCGCGGGCGTCTTCGGTCGTCTCGACGGTGCGCGTGACGTGTTCGTCGTCCTCGAGAGCGGCCAATCCGGCGCGGCACGCGAGTTCACTCGCCGCGAAGGGGGTGTTGACGCGAGCGTAGGCGTCAGCCCACTCGTCGGGAACGATGGCGTAGCCGAGTCTGAGACCAGCCAATCCGTACGCTTTCGAGAACGTTCGCAAGACGGCGACGTCGTCTCGAGCGTCGAACCCGTCTCGGCCCTCGAGCAACGCGACGGCGCTGTCGCGGTCGGCGAACTCGCCGTAGGCTTCGTCGACGACGACGAGCGTGTCGTCGTCCGTTTCCGCAGCGATCGTCTCGATTTCGGCGAGCGGGATCGTCGTCCCCGTCGGGTTGTGCGGGCTCGTGAGGTAGACGAGTCGGTCGCCGTCGTAGGCCGAAAGCACGGCGTCTGCCGACTGTTCGAAGTCGTCCTCGCGCTCGAGGTCGTACTCCCGGACGTCGCCGTGGTGGAAGCGGGCGCTCATGCCGTAGTAGGCGAATCCCGGCGAGGGCACGAGCACGGTGTCGTCGGGCTCGAGCGTCGCTCGAGAGAGGTAATCGATCGCGCCGTCGCCGCCGTTTGCCAGCCAGATCTGGTCGGCAGAAACGTCCCAGCGCTCGGCGACGGCGGCGCTCAAGTCGGCGTGAGCCGCTTTCGGGTAGGAACTCACGCTCGAGGCGGCCTCGCGAAGCGCCACGGTGGCCGCAGGCGAGGGCCCGTGTGGGTTCTCGTTCGAGGCGAGTTTGACGAACTCCGAGGGGTCCCGCCCGAGTTCGCGGGCGACTTCCTCGATGCCCCGACCCGCCTCGTAAGCGACGTGATCGGACAGGTCGCGCGGTTGCATACGCCAATCCAGTTTCCGATAGCTCTTAAGGGTGCTTACATGGGGACAGTCACCCGACTCAGACCGTCCCCACGACGGTAGCACACCCTCACCGTACCGCGGTGGCGCGCGCTGTCGATCGTGGCCGAGCGACGGCGAGGGCAGATCGACGCTCCCGTGCGAGGGATGAGCGAGGAAACGAAGTGACGAAGCGAATCGGTTGGGGAGGACGCGGAATCCTCGTGTCCAGGTTGAGACGGGTTACCAGCGACGCCGTCGAAACGCTCACTCGCAAAACCATCCGAACGCTCACTCACACTATCACCTGAACGCTCACGCGCGACTACCACCGAAACATTCAATCGCGAAGTCGCTCGAGTCGCTCGAGGGAATCCGCGTCCGCCGTCGCCTTATCAGAACGCACCCCCACGAACCGCGGGAATCGAAGCGCGTAGCCCGAGGAGTACGTCGGCGAGGTCTGGATCTCCTCGTAGCCCACCTCGAAGACGACTTCGGGCTCGAGGTCGACCTCCTGGCCCTCCTCGGCAGTGATGTGGGGTTCGAGCAACTCGGTCAGTTCCTCAAGTTTCTCGTCCGTGATTCCCGTCGCGACCTTGCCGACGGTCTCGAGTTCGTCGCCCGCCTCGCCCGCTCGCACGGAGAGTTCGAACGTGCCCAAGAACGTCGCCCGACGGCCTTCGCCCCACTCCGCACCCGTCACGACGCAGTCCAACGTCTCGACGTCGGGCTTGCGTTTGCGCCAGTGTTTCCCCCGACGGCCGGGCGAGTACGTCGACTCGGGGTTCTTGAGCATGATCCCCTCGTGACCGCCCTCGAGCGCCTCGGCGTCGATCGACTCGATTTTCTCGGGGTCGTCGCTCTGCCAGAGCAGGGAGAGTCCGTCCACGTTCTCGGGGGAGCGAGAGCGTTCGTCCCCGTCGCACAGAACCGCCTCGAGTCTGTCGTGGCGGATCGTCAACGGCTCCTCGAGCAAGTCGTCGCCGTCGGCGTGCAAACAATCGAAGAACACCGGGCGAACCGTCACGTCTTCCCGGGCCTTTTCGACGTCGTGCTTTCGCCGGAAGCGTTTGAGCACCTCCTGGAACGGAAGCGGCGTGCCGTCGTCGTCGATGGCCACCACTTCGCCGTCCAAAATGACGGCTTCCTCGAGTGTCTCCTCGGCGAACTCGACGACTTCGGGCAGCGCGTCGGTCACGTCTTCCATATTTCTCGAGAAGACCTCGGTCGCTCCAGCGTCGGGATTCGTGCCCGGTTGGTAGTGCAGTTGGATTCTCGCACCGTCGTACTTCCACTCGACAGCAGCCTGCTCCCACTCCTCGAGGGCGTCCGTTACCGTGCCGGCCTGTGCGAGCATCGCCTGGACGGGACGGCCGACGGCGAGGTCGAGTTGGGTCAGGCCCTCGAGACCGTCGTCGCGCGCCACTCGAGCGACTTGCCCGTAGTCGTTCGAGACCTGCAGCGCGCGTTCGACCTCGCCGCCGGGAACGTCGAACGCCTCGGCGATCGCATCGCGGACGGTTCCCTCGCCGACGCCGATACGCATCTCCGAGAGGACGAGCCGAGCGAGATAGCGTGCCTCCTCGCTCGAGCAGCGATTGACCAGTCCGAAGAGGAGGTCGACCTTTCGATCCTGGCTGCCAGCGCCTTCGGCCGCGGCGAGCTCCGAAAGGGTCTCGTAGACCTCCCGAACCGTGAGGTCGGTCCCATCGGTGGTATTGGCGCTCGAGGACCCACCACCAAAGGCTCCGAGCCCCTGCTGTCCGCCGAAGTCGTAACTCGCGGCGACCTCGCCGATCTCACCGATATCCGCGAGTCGAGCCTCGACGTCGTCGGTTCGCACGTTCGTCCCCGCCGCGCGAGCGATCGCCTCGTAGCACGTACTCGGCCCGATGTCGAGCGTCCGGGACTGCCAGGCTGGAAAGACCCGCCCCTGGACGAATCGGGCGACGATCTCGAGGTTGTCTGGTGTGTCGAAGTCGTCGGGAGTTGCAGTGCCGTGCCCGGCGTCTGAGCAGGGATTCCCATCCTCGAGTGGGGCCGACTCGAGCGTCTCCTCGAACAGCTCAGTGACGAGTGCAACGATCTCGAGATCGGCGGGCTCGGCTTCGATCGCGGCCACACGTTGGGCGAACGTGGCGAACTCCATCGGGCGAGAGTAACGCACTCGAGAGTAAAACGGTTCTGAGATCGACCCCTGATCGCCGTTCTACGTCCATTCGGTCCTGTGACCAGTCGATCCGAGGGACAGGGTTTAAAGAGAGTCGGGCCGCACTCGGAGGTATGCCAGAGGAGGAACTCGCTGCGCAGGTCGCGGACGTGCTTGCGGTCGACGGCGAAGAGTTTCGCGAGCGTGCCCAAGCCAATACGGAGGTGATCACGGACGCCGTCCACGACGGCGTCTTCGACAACCCACAGGCGATCGTCGGCTTCGAGTACGAATTCTACGCGGTCAAAAACGACGACTGCACGCTTCGGCGAGTTCCCCGTCGGTTGCTCGAACTCATCGGCTTCGAGAAGGAACTCGGCTTGCACAACGCCGAGATGACGACCAGCCCGCAGCCCCTGAACGCTCACGGGCTGGCCGCCCAAGAGTCGGAGATCAAAGCGCGACTCCGGACGGCACTCGACGTCACCAAATCCGAACGCATGCGACTGGTCAGTGACGGCCTCTGGACGATTCCACCGGAGGGCGAAAACGCCCGAACCTACCTCGGTGACAGCATCGAGCGAACGGTCACGGCCCCCGACGGGTCTGAGCAATCGATCCGCATCGCGACGAACATGAGCGACTCCGCGCGCTATCACGCGATGGCCAACACCGATCAGGCCGACTCCGCCGGCATGCGACTCGAGGCCCCGAACGTCTCGTTGCAGGCCGATACCGTCATGCCCGAGAGCCTCATCACGTCGATCCAGCCACACTATCAGGTCGCCCACGCTCCCGACCTCCCGCTGTACTTCAACTACGCGCTGCGCGCCGCTGCGCCCCTCCTCGCACTCGGCGTCAACTCGCCGTTCTTTCCCGCGGATCTCTACGACGATGATGCGACTCCCGAGGAAATTCTCGCGGACGCCTGGATGGAACACCGGATCAGCGTCTTCGAGACGGTATTGAACGACCCCGCCAGCGGCGAGGGCAAAGTTCGGTTCCCCTACGACCTCGACACCGTCGGCGAAGCGGTCGCGCGAATCGCCAACGACGACACCATCGTTCCGATGCCCGTCGAACCGGGCGAACGCTTCGACGATCAGTTTCCACACTTCCGACAAAAACACAGCACGTACTGGCGGTGGGTTCGTCCCGTCTTCGGCGGACCGACGCGCTCCGCAGCCAACGCCCGCATCGAGTTCCGGCCGATTCCGTCCCAGCCGACCGTTCGCGACTCGATTTCCTTCCTCGCAGCTTTCGCCGGCGTCCTCGAGAGCCTCACCAGACTCGAGCACCCCGTCGTCGAACTCGACTGGCAACTCGCCAGAGAAAACTTCTACGCGGCGATGCGCGACGGACTCGAGGCCGACCTCACCTGGATCACGAACGACGGGAAGGAGACGACCGACAAGCTCGCACTCTACGAGGATCTGTTGGCTCACGCCGAAGACGGCCTCGTCAACCGCGGGCTAACCGAAGAGGAGGCGGCGAAGTACCTCTACCCGCTCCGACGGCGGGTCCGACAGGGCGTTACGCCAGCTCGCTGGAAACACGAACGCGTCCGAAGCGCCGTCGCGGACGGAGCCTCGATCGCCGACGCCATCGAGGACATGCAGACGGAGTACGTCCACAAGCAATCCGAGACGCTGCTCGAGGGGAGTTTCGCGGACTGGATCGGCGATTGAGCAGGGACGCGGGGCGAACATAGCCACAGCAGGGCAGCCGACAGTATAAGTATCCTCGCTCGACAGTGACGCATATGGTCACGTTCCTCTCCGGGGGCACCGGCACACCGAAGGTACTCGACGGTGCTGGTGCCGTCTTTTCGCCGGAGGAAACAACCGTCGTCGCCAACACCGGCGACGATATCGAACTCGGCGGACTGTTCGTCTCGCCCGACGTCGACACGCTCTTGTTTCAGGGTGGCGGGGTGCTCGATCGCGAGACGTGGTGGGGGATCGACGGCGATACCCACCGAACGAACACAGCACTGTCCGATATCGCGGACGCTGCAGGGCTCCCCGGCGGCCCGCAGTACCTCCCAGCGGAAAAACAGACAGACGGAATGGAACTCGCGAACTGGCGGCGATTCTCCGGCGTCGACGAGTTCATGACGATCGGCGACCGCGACCGCGCGGTCCACATCACACGGACGAGTCTCCTCCAGCAGGGACACACGCTATGTGAGGCGACCCAGCGACTCGCAGACGCGTTCGACGTCTCGATCGACATCCTGCCGATGAGCAACGATCCCGTCGCGAGTCTCGTCCACACCGAAGACGGCACGATGCACTTCCAGGAGTTCTGGGTCGCCCACCGCGGCGAGCCGACCGTCGAAACCGTCGAGTTTCGCGGCTCGTCGAACGCTCAACCCACACCGGGCGTCCTCGAGGCGCTCTCCGAGACCGTCGTCGTCGGCCCCTCGAATCCGGTCACCAGCATCGGTCCAATGTTGACGTTACCGGGCGTTGCGAAGGCGCTCTCCGAGACGACGGTCGTCGCCGTCTCACCGTTTCTCGGTGACGACGCGTTCTCGGGGCCTGCAGGCGAACTCATGGGCGCGGTCGACGCGACGCCGAATACGGAAGGGCTCGCGACGGCGTATCCCTTCGCCGACGCGTTCATCGTCGACGACACCGACGACGCGGAATTCGATCGACCCACGTTCCAGACCGACATTCGTATCGACACGCCGGACGACGCGGCACGCGTCGCGCGAACGATCCAACGGGCGATAGAGGTCGTCGAGTGACAGCGATGTTTTCACCACCACTCGCACTCGCGAGTCTCAGCGGCGAATCCGACGCGGCCTGGGCCGAAGCCGGAGCCGAGTTCGCCGGCGGGGCGTTCCTCGGGGGTATCGCACTCGACGAGGATGCTCGAGACGCGGCCAGAGCGCTCGTCGACAGGGACCGAACCGAGTTCCTCCCGGACGATCCCCTCGCCTTCATCGACGCCCAACTCGCCGCACTCGAGGACGTCGACCTCCAACCGGGATTCAACGTGCGGAGTGCGACCGTCGACCCGATCCCGGACGCGGCTCGCATCTGTCGGGATCGAGACGCGCTCCTCGAGATCAACGCTCACTGCAGACAGGACGAACTCTGTGCAGTCGGCTGTGGCGAGTCGTTGCTCCGAGACGGTGAGCGACTCCGTCGGTACGTCCAAGCGGCGGCTGAGACCGGCGTTACCGTCGGCGTGAAAGTTCGAGCGGAAGTGCCGGGGGTCGACCTTCCCGCGCTCGCAGCAGACCTCGAGTCCGCCGGCGCGTCGTTCGTCCACGTCGACGCGATGGACACCGAGTCGATCGTTCGCAACATCGTGGCGGAGACGGATCTGTTCGTCGTCGCGAACAACGGCGTCCGCGACGAGGCGACCGTCAACGAGTACGCGGAGTACGGCGCGGACGCGGTCAGCGTCGGCCGGCCGAGTGACAACCCGGTCGTCCTCGAGCGCGTCCACGACGCCGTCGTCGAGCAGACCAGTCAGGACTGGTCGTCACCCCTCTTATAAAGTAGCCAGTCGTGTAGACGGTTCCTTTTCAGGCCCGAGGCTAACCTCGAGACGAGAGTATGCGTCGGAGAGACGAGCACGCAGTCGACACCCGCTGGGGATGGTGCTGCCCCCGGTGTGACGAAGACGTCCCGGTTAGCAGAGATCCCCACTCACAGACGTTTCGCTGGGAGTGCCAGACCGACGACTGTCCCGCGGTTGGCTTTGGATTCTCCTCGAGACGACGGGCCAGACTGGGACTGCTCGAGTATCGCGAAGCCTTCCAGCGAATCTACCGCTAAAACTGCCCGAAATGCACAGTCATTAATCCGCCCGATTCGTAGCTGGCGACATGCGAACGCCAGCGCAGCAAGCTGAACTGGCACTCCTCCTCGAGGTCGCAGGGACGCCCAAGCCGGGCAACGTCGACCGACATCGGGACCTCGAGGAGTTGCGGTTCGAACACTTCCTCGCAGGTGCCGTAGGCGCACGAACGGGACTCGACCTCGCAGCCGACGGCGAGCCGATTGGGACGGCCTTCGAGCGTGCCGTCGAAGGGATGGCTGCTCAGGGCGGGGACAACACGCAGTTCGGCGCGCTCTTGTTGCTCACCCCGCTGGTCCGGGCCGTTCGAGACAACTTGACTCGAGCGACCGTTTCGAGCGTCTGTGAGAACACGACCGTCGCGGACGCGGCTGGCTTCTATCGCGCGTTCGACCACGTCGACGTCTTCGTCGACGAACCGC
Organism: Natronorubrum sediminis; assembly: GCF_900108095.1. Classification (NCBI taxonomy): domain Archaea; kingdom Methanobacteriati; phylum Methanobacteriota; class Halobacteria; order Halobacteriales; family Natrialbaceae; genus Natronorubrum; species Natronorubrum sediminis. Next base: position 14,629 of record NZ_FNWL01000002.1, on the reverse strand, counting down.
CGGCAGACATGGAGCCACTCGACGTTCGTCGCGGAAGCGAGGCGATTCCGGCACTCGAGGAACGGGAGCTGACCCTCTACGACGTGATGGAACGGAGCGTGCCCGGAGACGACGTCGCTCGAGAGTGGGTCAGCGGATTCGAACGATCGTTCTGGGCTGCAGATCGGCTCGCCGACACCGAGGAAACCGAGTCGCTGTCGAAACGCACTGGCGACGTGTTCCTGGAACTGCTCGCCGAGCGGTCGGATACGCTCGTCGCGAATCGCCGCGGTGAGGACGTCGCCGCGGATGTCTCCGAGCGCGCAGCGCAGTTGCTCGCAGACGACGGCCTCGAGTCTGAGCCCGACGCCGTCGAAGCCTTCGCGGACGACCTCGTCTCTCGGGGAATCAACCCGGGCACGACGGCGGACGTGACGGCCGCAGGGCTCTTCATCGCGCTCGAGCGCGAGGTGATCAGCGTATGAGCGACGACGCGTTCCACCCCGACGCAGGCGAACCGACACGAGGATCCACGGAGTGGCCACTCCCGCTCTCGGGCGTGACCGAATCCGTCGTCGCGACGCTGGGGCCAAACGGGCTGTGGAATTTCGCCGCACTCGGACTCTTCGCTGACGACGAAGCCGAAGACGCGCCAATCACGGCCCGGACGTGGGGAAACACACGAACGCGTCGGAACTTCCACCGACAGGGCGAAGGCTACGTCTTATTCGTCGACGACCCCGTCGTCTTCGCAGACGCCGCGCTCTCGATCGTCGAACGCGAAGAGCCAATCCTCGAGTGTGCACACGCGTGGGCACGCGTCTCCGTCGAGCAGACCGACGCTGGAACGAGCGACGGAACCGAGTGGGAAGCGTGGCGCCTCTCCCCGGTCGAGGCAGCGATCGAATCGAAAACGGTGCCGACGATCGACCGCGGCTTCGCAGCCGTCGTCGAAGCCACCGTTGCGGCGTCCCGACTCGGTGTTCCCGGCTACGACGAGGAGACCCTCCGCGAGCGACTCGAGTACGTCGCCTCCGTCGTCGACCGGGCGGGGAGTCGACGAGAGAAAGACGCACTCGAGCGCGTCCGCGAGCACACGGAGTGGTGAGTCGACCGTTTCTGTTCGGCTACACCAGTCGATCGTTCCCGATGAGTACGTCGACGGTTGCCGCGACTGCCGTGGGTCACTCGCCGATCCGTCTTCGGGGGTACTCGTGAATGATTTTAAATAGGAACATGGGTCCAAGCAGGGCCACATGGTACTCCACTTCAGACAGGCGACACGCATCTACGCGAAAACACTCCCATTCGTCCTTCTCAGGTTGGGGATCGGCCTCCTCCTCGGCGTTCTCAGTGTCCTCTACTTCGGCGGCGTGTTCTACGTCGGCTACCGCCTTCTCGAGGGCGGAACGATATCCGGGTGGATCGCAGTCGTCGGCTTAGTCGTCGCACTCGGCGCGTTCGCGTGGTTCTGGCGGCTGTTGAGCAGGTACGTCCTCTATCTCGTCAAAGCGGCCCACATCGCCGTCATTGCCCACGTCGTCGAAACCGGTGACGTTCCCGATGATCAGCTTCGATACGGTAAATCACAGGTGAGCGAGCGATTTACGGAAGCGAGCGCCCTCTTCGCCGTCGATCAGGTCATCAAAGCCGTCGTCAAACAGTTCAACGACGCCGTCGTGTCGTTCTCGGGGCTATTTAGCGTCGTTCCTGCACTAAAACAACTGATCCAATTCGTCGGAAAGGCAATCGCCATCGCTGCCTCCTACATCGACGAAGCGATCATCGCACACATGTTCGTCAGCGACGAGGAGAATCCGTGGCGGTCGGCTCGAGACGGCGTCGTCCTCTATGGCAAACACTGGAAGCCCGTCCTCGGTTCCACCATGCTCATCGTCCTCGGCATGTACGCCACCGCGTTCGTCCTCCTGCTCGCTCTCACCCCACTCGCAACCGTGTTAAGTGGGCTCTCGACGACGCTCGAGGCGGTGAGCTGGGTCCTCGTTGGTGGCGTCTTCCTCACCATCTACACCGGCTTCCTCAAGCCGTGGGTGAAGACCGTCGTCATTACCACGTTCCTCGTCGAATCTCGAGACACGGAACCGGACAGCGAGACGATGGATCGCATCGCCGGACGCTCGGAGCGATTCCAGGAACTCATCAGCAAAGCTGACGACGACGGTCCAACCGAACAGCCGTCCAAACCGGACTCTCACCCCGTCTCCGGCCACGGGGCCTGATTCGACGCGAATGCGGGACGTTCGATTTTCTCAGTAGTCGACGCCGGTCGACTCAAGTGCAAAACGGAATACGGAGGGCTCGCTACGGCCAGTTTCGTCTCCGGAGACGAAGCGAAAGAGAAAGGGATTAAGAGCCTCTGGACGGAACCAACTGCTATGGCAATCAAACCGGCCTACGTCAAGAAGACCGGGAACCTCCTCTTGGAACGGTACCCGGAGGCGTTCACGACCGACTTCGAACAGAACAAAGACAGCGTCACCGAACTCACCACCGTCGAGTCCAAAGGCGTCCGTAACCGGATCGCAGGCTACGTCACCCGAAAGAAGAGTTCCCAGACGGCGACGGCGTAAGCGAGTATTTTCCTCGAGTTCGACGACGACGAGCCACGGGAGCCGTCGGTGCGTGGACGGACGTTTGACTGCGAAGTTGATGTCTCCAAGTCAGAAGTGAAGCGAACGCTGCGAGGATAGTGGCGTCTCAGTGGTCGAATCCGGGCTCCATGTACGTTGCGACGACGAGCGAGATGACGCCGAAGAAACTGAGGACCATGAGACCTGCTGCGCCCGATACCACGTTGAGTTCGGTACCCAGAAGCTCTGCGCCGTCGTACCCGAGCCAGCCGATGGCGAGCGCAACCAGGAAGAACACTCCGGAGAGTACCGCAGCACCTGTCTGGAAACGAGTATCGAACGGACCGACGCCGCTCGAGTTAGCGGTCGAACTCGTCACTTGGACCACCCCGCGTTCGATTCGAATCGAACCTGTTGGACGTACATGGGTACTACATTCCACTCGGGTTTCTTAACCTCTTCTATGGCCGCCCACTACCGACGCACTCGTATCGGTTGGTCTGAAAGTCTCTGATCACGATTTGATCTCGAGTTACGACCGTCCACGGCGTTGTACCACCGGTTCGTGACGCCGACACGTGAGACGAAAACCCAAACCGTTTTGCGGACACAACCCTGAGTCCGGGAAAATGGCAGTACGAGTTGGCGTCCTCGGCGCAACCGGTGCCGTTGGACAGCGACTAATTCAGCTTCTCGAACCCCACCCGGAGTTCGAAATCGCCGCATTGACCGCAAGTGACTCCAGCGCTGGCAAGACCTACCGACAGGCCGCAAAGTGGCGTGTCGACAGCCCGATCCCCAGCGACGTCGCCGAGATGACCGTCACCGCGACGGATCCAGACGAGGTTCCAAACGACGTCGACCTGTTGTTCTCCTCGCTCCCCTCGAGCATCGGCGCAGACGTCGAACCCGGCTTCTGTGAAGACGGCTACGTCGTCTCCTCGAACTCCTCGAATGGGCGCATGGCTGACGACATTCCACTCGTCATCCCCGAAGTCAACGCCGACCACCTCGACCTCCTCGAGGTCCAGCGAGACGAACGCGGCTGGGACGGCGCGATGGTCAAGAACCCCAACTGCTCGACGATCACCTTCGTCCCCACGCTCGCCGCACTAGCCGAATACGGCCTCGAGAAGGTCCACGTCTCCACCCTGCAAGCCGTCTCCGGCGCAGGCTACGACGGCGTCTCCTCGATGGAAATTATCGACAACGCGATTCCCCATATCGGCAGCGAGGAGGACAAACTCGAGACCGAATCTCGGAAACTACTCGGTTCGTTCGACGGTGCCGAACTGAGCCACAACGAGATGAACGTCTCGGCCTCGTGTAACCGCATCCCGACGATCGACGGTCACCTCGAGAACGTCTGGGTCGAAACCGAAGACGATCTGACCACCGAAGAGGCTGCATCGGCGATGGAAGCGTACCCGTCGCTCGACCTTCGCTCCTCGCCCGACCCGCTCATCCACGTGTTCGACGAACCGGACCGACCGCAGCCACGAATGGACCGGACGCTTGGCGACGGCATGGCCATCGGCGCAGGCGGCCTGCAGGAAACGCCGTTCGGTCTCCAGTACAACTGCCTCGCCCACAACACGATTCGCGGTGCTGCCGGTGCGAGCGTCCTGAACGGCGAACTCCTCCTCGAGAACGGCCTGCTCTAAAGCAGTCAGTTACCGACACTGACTCTCGAGAGCCACCTGTTCACTTTGGCGGCGTGTACTAGTACACCCACTCCCAACGATGGGGTATGCTTCCCGCAATCTCCGACCCTGAATCGTTGACGCCAATTACGGGGTCGTCTTCGACGGACGCGGATGCAGATAACAGTCGTTCACAGTCGCTCGATGTACTCGCAAACCACCGCCGACACTACGTTCTTCACTATCTCGAGGAGGCCGACGAATCGGTTTCGCTCGCGGAGCTAGCAGACCACATCGCGATCACGGAACACGACGAAGACCGCAGTGCGATTGCAGACTACGGCGACGCACTGTTAGGCACTCGCCGTCGCGTCATGCTCTCACTTCGCCACCTTCACATTCCGAAACTGGAAGCCGCTGGTGCGGTTGACTTCGATATCGACGCGAACACCGTTACGTCGGGCCCGGCGAGCGAGTCACTACTTGCGCGAGCGGAAACTGTCGAAGCAACGACTGGAAACGAATACAGCAACCAGTAATCTCCGAACTCGGGTTCGACGAAGAAACCACAGCAACGTCAAAACTGCACCAGCCTCGCTTAAACGTCGGTCTGGGGCAATGCAACAACAGGAACCGACGCTTCCTTGACCATTCGTCGGGCAACGTCGCCGGTGAGTAATTCTGCGAGACGGTTTCCCGCTCGCGGAACGAACACCACGGCATCGGCGTTCTGGTCCCCTGCTTCGGTGAACACCCGCTCGACGATATCCGTCCCGTAGAGGATCTCCGTTTCGACCGTCGCGTCCGTTTGCTCGAGCGGGGACCGCGTGCGCCTGAAGATGTCTTCGGCGTGTTCCTCGCGCTGTGCGACCGGTGCCTTGTCGATTCCGCCACCCGATTTTTCGACGACGTTGACGACGATCACCGTACTCGAGGCAGTGAGATGCGGGGCGAGTGCCGTCGCCGTCCGTTCCCCGTCGTCCGGATCTGCCGCGGGAACGATAACCGTCCCGTCGAACGAGAGTGTCATCGCACTCTCCCCGCTCGATGCAATACTCTCGAATCAACGCTCGATTTCGGTCGAGCAGCCCCGGTCCGTTTTACCATACCTGCTGTACGAACGTCACCGTGAAAAAACTGCAGTCGACACAACTGGGACCGAACGCCGTCGTGACCACGCCAGCTACAAGTCGATCTGATTCTCGAGGTCCGCGTTCGGGTCGGCTCGGAACCGACTGGCGTTCTCCGCGACGATGTCTGCGAGTCGGTCATAGTACTTCGGCGTGTGGCCCGCGTTGTGTGGCGTGATCTGGACGTTCTCGAACGTCCACAGCGGATGGGCTTCTGGCAGCGGTTCGGGATCGGTAACGTCGAGTGCTGCCCCGCGTATCCATCCAGATCGAAGGGCCCGGAGCAGCGCGTCCGTTTCGACGACCGGCCCTCGCGCGACGTTGACGAGAATCGCGTTCGGATCGATCGTCACGAGGGCTTCTCGATCGATAAGCCCGCGAGTCGTCTCCGTGAGCGGACACGCGAGAACGAGGTACTCGGTTCGTGCCAGTGCATCCTCGAACTCCTCGTCGTCGAATCCAATTACTTCGTCCGTCGGCCCGCCCTTCTCCGGCGAGTAGCGTACCCCAACAGTTTCGACGCCAAACGCCTCGAGACGCTCGCACACGGCCCGTCCGATCGCACCCAATCCGACGATTGTCACCGTCGAGCCCTGCAATTCGTGGGTCTTGTAGTGACGCCACTCCCGCCGCTCCTGTCGACGAGCCCCGACGTGGAAGCGACGCGTAAATCGAAGGATCGCACCGAGGACGTGCTCGCCGATGTTCGGCCCGTGTACACCCGACGCGTTCGTAACTGTCACGTCCCGCTCTTCGAGTTCCGTGAGCGGAAGATGGCCAGTCCCCGCGTACGCACACCCGAACACCTCGATCGAACGTGCGTGCTCGAGCAACTCCTCGTCGAGCGTCATTCCGGTGACGAATCGAGCATCCTCGATCAAGTCACGTTCTGCGGTGGGCGTCCGGGCAAGGGTTACATCCCACTCCGGAAGCCGCGTGCGGAGCGCATCCGCGTACGATTCGATCGGCATTCCGTGTGCGCCCCGACGGAGGACGAGGAGTTCAGCCGTGTCAGACTCGCTCATACTCGGTGCCTCGGTCGGCCGAATCAAAAACGTTCGTCTCCCAGAGCTCCCTCTCCGTACTCGAGTTTCCTCCCCCTCGACCAGAAATCTCGAGTGGCCTTGGTCTCTGATACGAAATTCACGCAGTTTAATACGGGCGACTGAGTCCCAATGGAGTATGGAACGCGTTGACGTCGCGATCGTCGGTGGCGGCCCCGCGGGCGCATCCGCGGCCGAACGGGCCGCTGCCCACGGCGCCGAGACGGTCCTCTTCGAGCAAGGCGTCCCGCGGGAAGACCGCGACGAACTCGGTCCCGACTCGACCGACGCCGCCGGAATGCTCGACTACTGGATCGACATCATGGATTTCGAGTACGAAGAGATCCCAGACCACATCGTTCATCGGGAACTCGAGTCGACCGAATTCGTCGGTCCAAACAGTTCAGTCGAGATGACGACGACTGGGATCGACGCCAGTTACTCGAAATTCGGATACACCTTCCACCGTGCACGGATGGACGACTGGCTCTACGAACGTGCCGAGGACGCCGGTGCCGACCTCCGGGTTGGAACGAGCGTCAAAGACCTCGAAACCGACCTCCACGCCTCGAGTTCAGAGGGGCCGACGCACACGCTCACTCTCTCGAGTGGCGAGCAACTCGACGCTCAGTACGTCGTTCTCGCCGACGGTCCCCAGCGTCGGATCACGCTCGATGCCCTCGATCAGTTTACGACGCCGGGACGCTCCATTGCCGAGCAACTCTCACCTCCCAAAGCGAATCATATCGCTTACCAGGAGTACCGAGAGTTCCCCGACGAACTCTTCGCGGAGTTCGAAGACACCCTCAAATTCTGGTGGGGGTACATGCCCGGCGAAACCGCCTATCCGTGGGTATTCCCCAACGACGGCACGGTCGCACGCGTCGGGCTCACGATGCCCATCGGCATGACACTCGAGGACGTCGAGAATCCTGGCTCATACAAACTCCTCGAGCCAACCGACGACCAACTCCCCACCGGCTCTGAGTACATCGAACGCCTGCTCGAACTCGAGTACGGTGACGAGTACGACATCGAGGAAGACATTCCGATCGTCGAAGACCGCGGAAAATCGAAGGGGACCGAAACCTATCCCATCTCTTCGACCCGCCCGATCGAGTCTCCCGTCGGCGCGAACATCGCCGTCGCTGGTGGCGCAATGGGAACGACCTCCGCGTTCCACGAAGGTGGATACCACGTGGCCGTCCGAACGGGAAAAATCGCCGGCCGACTCGCCGCGACCGACTCACTCGAACACTATAACGAGATCTGGAAGCGCGCAATCGGCGACGAAATCCTTCGAAACGTCGCGTTCGCCGACATCGTCAAAGATTACGGCCCCGACGACTGGGACTGGGCATTCGACACCGTCACCAAAATGCAAGGCGGCAATGGGTCGAACGCGCTCATCAGCAACCGCTACTCCGCTGGTGTGAGCGCCTCGAAGATACTCCTCCTCTACAAGAAGAAAAAGTTCGAGTACCGTAACGGCAACTACGTGCAGCTCCAGGAAGACGACTACGTTTACTAACCAAACCGAAACGACGAACACACGCTTTTTCGACGTGTTCTGAATCACCTCGCCGAGACTAATTCACACGGGATACAGCCCGATCCGACGAGTGTTCTTTCACGAACCAGAACTGCAATTCGAAGTCACCGTCGACGAACCGGATCCGCACTTCGCAAAACTCCTCCAACAGGCCATCGGCGGTGCCGAAGGAGAGATTCGCGTCGCAATGCAATACATGTTCCAAGCTTGGGCGCTCCCGCCGGAACACGAACAGTTCAGAAACCTCTTGCTCGAGACCGCAACTGAAGAACTCGGCCACATCGAAATGCTCGCGAGCGCCGTCACAGAACACCTTCGGGGTGCACCCGACGACCTCCTCGAAGAGGCATACGAAGCCAGAGAACACGCTGCCATGGCCGCATCGATGACCGATCAGACACCACGTCACCTGCTATCCGCCGGGCAGTCGGCCATGCCGATCGACAGCAACGGCGTCCCGTTCGACGCCGGAACCATCGTCGCCTCCGGAAACCTCGCAGCCGACCTCTACGCGAACGTTATGGCTGAATCGACTGGCCGACTGCTCGCGACACGACTGTACGAACTCACCGACGATCCTGGCATGGAGGAGATGCTCTCCTACCTCATCGCCCGTGATACAATGCACCAAAATCAATGGCTCGAAGCACTCGAGACCCTCGACGACCCAGTTCCCGTACCAGCGAGTTTCCCACAGGAGGAATCAGGGCTACAACTACACGTTCATCTCCACCCGCCGCGAGCCACAGCCTGACCCTGGACTTCCCTGGACGGAAGGCGACTCGCCAGATAGCAACGGTCAGCTCTCGTACGTTCCAGAACAGCCGGGTGATGGCGAAGTCGTTGCTCCAGAGCCGGCACCGCAAACATACAACGATCCCGACGAGCGCGAAGAATAACGCACTACCGCGTCCGTTCGACGCGCGCAGCAAGGGTTAAACGGTGGAAGACGTTAGTACAACTGCGTGCCTTTAGTCCCCGTCCGAGTCTACCCATTCGGGTGCGATGACAGTACGGCGAACCCGGGCACGCGATACACTCGGTGGGCAGTGCCCACCCGCTGAGGAGAATTGTTACTCCTCCGCCCGGCACGAGGGTTAGCCAGCTGACGCGGCATGCCGCCACGGGATGAGGCTGGACGTTAGTGTTCCGGGTGACACTCTTTAACATTCAAGAGTGACTACCGAATCGGTAGTCGAATCAGCCATCGTTTCTCCGTGTGTATTTGATTCGCGAACGAACTGTGTATCCACTCTCGAGAGTAATTTCACAGAGCAACAGCACCGTTGCTCTGCAATACATGAAAAAAGCCGACCCCCGTGAAGGAGTCGGCTTTGAAGTATGAGTGAAGGCGGCGAATCGGGGATCCCAGAGGCTCGCGCACTCCAGTACGTGCCGATACGCAGACGAGCTTATCTTCCGTGTTCGGGATGGGTACGGGAGGCACCTCGTCGCTCTGGCCGCCGTAATGCCGATCAACGGACTCGAACCGTCGCTAAACCGTAATCGGTGGCCTCTGACCGTGTGTATGTGTAGTCCAGTTTGCGTCCGGACCCGTTCTCCGCGTCACGGATCCAATGCGATAATGTATGACTGTGTGGCTCGATCGATTAGTGCTCGCGGGCTCAACGCCTCGTTGCCTTGGCGCGTACACCCCGAGTCTATCGAACTCGTCTTCTACGAGTGATCTCAGTGGTATCTCTTTTCCAAGTGGGTTTCGAGCTTAGATGCGTTCAGCTCTTACCCCGTGGTGCGTCGCTGCCCGGCACGTGCCCTCTCGGACAGCCGGTACACGAGTGGCACCCATTCGTAGTTCCTCTCGTACTATACGAACGTTCTCGTCAGATACCGTAACACCCCCAATAGATAGCAGCCGACCTGTCTCACGACGGTCTAAACCCAGCTCACGACCTCCTTTAATAGGCGAACAACCTCACCCTTGCCTGCTTCTGCACAGGCAGGATGGAGGGAACCGACATCGAGGTAGCAAGCCACCCGGTCGATATGTGCTCTTGCGGGTGACGACTCTGTTATCCCTAAGGTAGCTTTTCTGTCAGCAATTGGCCGCATCAAGCAGCCTAATTGGTTCGCTAGACCACGCTTTCGCGTCAGCGTCCGTCGTTGTGCCGGACACTGTCAGACTTCCGTATGCTCTTGCGCTCTTTCCCGCGTCTCCGACGCGGGTGAGGAAATCTTGGGGCGCGCTCGATATCTTTTCAAGCGCGTACCGCCCCAGTCAAACTGCCCGGCTACCAGTGTCCTCCGCCAGGAGTGAGAGTCGCAGTCACCATCGGGTAGTATTTCAATGCTGGCTCGGTGAGCCGCTAGCGCGGCTACCTGTGTAATGCCTCCTACCTATGCTGCACAATGGCGACCACGTCTCAGTGACAGCCTGCAGTAAAGCTCTATAGGGTCTTCGCTTCCCCTTGGGGGTCTCCAGACTCCGCACTGGAACGTACAGTTCACCGGGCCCAACGTTGGGACAGTGGCGCTCTCGTTGATCCATTCATGCAAGCCGCTACTGAAGCGGCAAGGTACTACGCTACCTTAAGAGGGTCATAGTTACCCCCGCCGTTAACGGGTCCTTCGTCCCCTTGTAAGGGGTGTTCAGATACCCGCACTGGGCAGGATTCAGTGACCGTACGAGTCCTTACGGATTTGCGGTCACCTATGTTGTTACTAGACAGTCGGAGCGCCCGAGTCACTGCGACCTGCCTCTTTCCGAGGCAGGCATCCCTTATTGCGAACGTACGGGACTAACTTGCCGAATTCCCTAACGTCGGTTATTCCCGACAGACCTTGGCTTTCGCTGCCACGAGTACCTGTGTCGGATCTCGGTACGGACTGTGTGCTTGCCTTTTCACGGGCTCTAGGTTGACCTCTCTTTCGCTATCCAGCCATTCGATCGCTTCCTGCCATTACGGCTTCCACGATCTTCGACTGTTCGACCGGGCGAAAACCCGGTAGAGGCGGCCCCAAAGCGTCGGCTTTGAGTGCACACTGGCGTAGGAATATTAACCTACTTCCCTGTTGTCAGCTTCGACTTACGGGCTGACTTAGGACCGGCTAACCCTCAGCTGATCAGCATTGCTGAGGAACCCTTACTCGTTTGGCCGTCGAGGATCTCACCCGACTCACGCTGCTACTATGACCAGAATTTTCGTTACTGCACGGTCCACACGACCTCTCGGCCGTGCTTCCGCCCGAACAGTACGCCAACCTACAGGATCACTCCGTCAAGAGTGCCGCTAGGTCTCGGTGGTGGACTTGAGCCCCGATCATTTTGGGCGCCTCAAACCTCGGCCGGTAAGCTGTTACGCTTTTCTTAGAGGGTAGCTGCTTCTAAGCTCACCTCCCGGCTGTCTAGGGCTTGAGACCACCTTCGATCGCACTTAGTCCACACTTGGGGACCTTAACCCAGCTCTGGGTTGTCTCCCTCACGGTACACAGGCTTACCCCGCGCACCGGACTCCCTGCGTCAAACGACGTTCGTAGGTTCGGAGTTGGACAGGGGGGCACACTCCTCTCGGAGTGCGATCCCCCAATCCGTTGCTCTACCCCACGAACTATCTCGGCAGAGGTCATGCTTCGACATGTTTCGGTTGGAACCAGCTGTTTCCGGACTCGATGGGCCTTTCACCCCTAGACATAGGTCACGCGAGGGTATTGTAGGACACCAACGCTAGCAGGCCTCCACGTGGCTTTCGCCACGCTTCACCTTGCCCATGCCTAGATCGTCCGGTTTCGGGTCGTGCCCGATTGACTCCCCGCGCTTGAACACGGCGGCCCTTGTGCAAAGCACTGCGGCCATGTCGGTTTCCCTACGCCTTCCCCGATACTCGGGTTAGACTCGTCAATCAGGCACACTCTCTGGTTCGTTTTTCAAAACGTACGACGGAACACCGGCTTCCCGTGATGCTTACTACAGGTTCGCACCTGATTCATTACTCACAGGACCTTGTGTGCCCCGTCGCTCTATCGCCAACTGATTTCACGCCCTATTGCACCTCCCTTCTGGGGGTACTTTTCAGCGTTCGTTCACACTACTTGTTCGCTATCGGTCTTGAGGAGTGTTTAGTCTTCCCAGTCGATGCCTGGGATATTCACGAGGGATATCCAACCCCCGATACTCTGGAGCTGACTCGTCTCATACTCATCTACACTACGGGACTGTCACCCTGTCTCGTGCTCTATTCCAAGAGACTTCCTGTAGATCCTCTGAGAGTGTTAGTCAGTCCGAACACCACATTGCCCGAAGGCTTCGGTTTGGACTGTATCGCGTTCCTTCGCCAGTACTAACGACATCACATTACGTTTTCTTTTCCTGCCGATACTGAGATGTTTCAGTTCTCGGCGTTCCCCATTGCGCGAAGCAATTGCGGTGGGGATTCCCATTCGGAAATCCTGAGTTCTTTCCCTCCGTGCGGGTCCCTCAGGCTTATCGCAGCTTGGCACGTCCGTCTTCAGCTCTCAAGCCGAGCGATCCACCAGCTGGCACAGTAGCCACGTTCATCGGATCGGGATTACATCAAAGATGTAATCGTTAAGTGACCCGGGAACGGGTCCAGTGGACGCCTGGACTACACGTACACACAGTCTCATCTGCACGCCGGTAGACGGCCGGCCTGCATTGACCCTTCCCAGCCACACTTGCGCGGGCTGGTGCATCGGTTCTGCTTCGGATTCAATCCTCGGGTCGTCTCCCACTTAAGGGACACGATCCGTGATTTCCTCCGAGTCATGGACCCACAGGGATTCGAACCCTGGGCATCCTCCTTGCAAAGGAGGCACTCTACCACTGAGCTATGGGCCCACGTCCACCACTCGATGGTGGACACGAGGTGAGTGTTAGCCTTGGTAGTTCTGAGGTGCTCGATCGGCCTAACGGTGGGCGATCGAACGTGAACTGCGTGACGGAAAACCGTCACGGCTTCTGGGCTGGGGCGACGCCCCAGTCCCGGTCTGTGGAGGTGATCCAGCCGCAGATTCCCCTACGGCTACCTTGTTACGACTTAAGCCCCCTTGCGAAGCCCAGATTCGACCCCCGTACAGGGGCCTCATCCGGACCTCACTCGGGTGCTTTGACGGGCGGTGTGTGCAAGGAGCAGGGACGTATTCACCGCGCCCTTCTGAGGCGCGATTACTACCGAATCCAGCTTCATGAGGGCGAGTTTCAGCCCTCAATCCGAACTACGACCACGTTTCGGAGATTAGCGCCCCCTTTCGGGGTTGCATCCCACTGTCGTGGCCATTGTAGCCCGCGTGTCGCCCAGCACATTCGGGGCATACTGACCTACCGTTGCCCGTTCCTTCCTCCAGTTTGGCACTGGCAGTCCTCCTAATGTACCCAACCACCACAAGGGTGTTGCTGGCAATTAGGAGTGCGGGTCTCGCTCGTTGCCTGACTTAACAGGACGCCTCACGGTACGAGCTGACGGCGGCCATGCACCTCCTCTCAACGGCTCCAGTAAGCTCATCACACTGACCTTCACGGCACGTTGTCGATGCTGGTGAGATGTCCGGCGTTGAGTCCAATTAAACCGCAGGCTCCTCCGGTTGTAGTGCTCCCCCGCCAATTCCTTTAAGTTTCATCCTTGCGGACGTACTTCCCAGGCGGTCTGCTTCACGGCTTCCCTACGGCACAACACTGGCTCGTAGCCAGTGTCACACCTAGCAGACATCGTTTACAGCTCGGACTACCCGGGTATCTAATCCGGTTCGTGACCCGAGCTTTCGTCCCTCACCGTCGGATCCGTCCTTCCAGAGCGCTTTCGCCACCGGCGGTCCGTCCAGGATTACGGGATTTCACTCCTACCCCAGACGTACCCTCTGGATCTTCCGGTCCCAAGCCACACAGTTTCCACCGGACGCCTGCGCGTTAAGCACGCAGATTTCCCGATAGACTTGTGCGGCCAGCTACGGACGCTTTAGGCCCAATAATAGCGGTCATCACTCGTGCTGCCGGTATTACCGCGGCGGCTGGCACCGGTCTTGCCCAGCACTTATTCCACCACCACCTTACGGTGGTGAAAAGCGAGGACTATATGCCCTCGCACTCGGAGTCCCCTTATCGCACTCGCGTGCAGTGTAAAGGTTTCGCGCCTGCTGCGCCCCGTAGGGCCCGGTATCTTGTCTCAGATACCGTCTCCGGGCTCTTGCTCTCACAACCCGTACCGATTATCGGCACGGTGGGCCGTTACCCCACCGTCTACCTAATCGGCCGCAGCCACATCCTATGGCGCCTGAACGTTTCGCGCTCGCGCCACTTCCAGGCAGCGAGCGGTATTCCGCATTAGCCTCAGTTTCCCGAGGTTATTCGGATCCATAGGGTAGTTTGGCCACGTGTTACTGAGCTATCTGCTACGAGTCTAAACTCGTGCAACTAGCATGGCTAAATCGGACTCCAATAGCAATGACCTCCGGCAGGATCAACCGGAATGCTATCTAACTCCCAGCCCCAATGAGCTGGGAGGGCTAAATTTGGCGGTGAATGTCGTATCCAAGATACACACTCACACATGGGTCCACGTTCGATGTCCCCCAGATCGCCGACCGATCAAGCGACACCGAACTACCAAGGCTAACATCAAATCCCATCTATACGGCGGACCGCAGGGGTAGGATTCTCATTTCCTTCGGATCTACTCCTAAGCCATCCGGGGTACATAACCCCTTCGAACCGGAGTGATCC